>NZ_JFYC01000014.1:0-111836 GCF_000588535.1 Acinetobacter sp. 742879
CCGTGATACTGCCATCCGCATTCGCTGTTAACTCAACATTGTCTCCAGTCACAAAGTTAACCTTGTTGTCATCTTTATTGACTGTCTTAACATCAACTCCGTCAATCTGCGTCACCACACTTTGTAAGGCTGTATCTGCCTTAACCAGACTGTCTTTGGTACTTTGACTCAAATCAACTGCATAGTCCGTAACATTGTTGGCATCAGGTGTACCTGCCGTTACCGTAACTGCACTTGATCCTGCTGACGCAGTGCTACCTTTGACATTTACCGTATAAATATCCTGTCCATTGCTGCCTGTAGTTTTAACGACATCGGTAACATTCGTTCCCGCTGCAACCTCGGTTCTGGATGCTGCTATTGCTGAATCAATTGTATTTTGTCCAGTACCACCAATGTTACTCATTGAAAGTGTGCCATTACTATTTAAAACAGCATCACCCCCTAAAATATCTATTGTACTATTAGCAACATTACCTAATATATTATTCGTTGCATATAACTGACTACCATTGATAGCATCTGTACTAGTCTCGGAAATAGCACCAGACCCTACATTTTTAATTTGACGTTCTGCTCCCGCTGAACCAACTGACAATTGCATCCCTGTATTTGTAACTTGTCCCGCAAAATTACCATAGGTCAAACCATTTAAATTTACCTCTGACTCTTGTGTTGCATCACTAACAGTATTTGCATTTGCACCTAAAGCAATTGAATTCTCTTTAGTAGCTCGAGTATTCGTTCCAATACTTACAACATTATTAGTATTTACACCTATATTAGAATTTGAGCCTAAAAGAACATTGTTATTGCCTTGAGAAGAAACCCCAGAAAAGTACCCTATAGCAATATTCTCATTTCCTTTTATATTTGAACCAGAATTATATCCGAATGCCGAATTATTATTTCCAATAATACGTTGACCTGTATACATACCTGTTAATGTATTGCCATTTCCCTCTAGGTTGACCCCTGAAGCCGTACCAATAGCAGTATTAAACTCACCAGTAGAGTTTGTAGTATTACTAATTCCTGTTAACGCATTACTACCTAGAGCCGTATTATAGCTCCCAGTTCGGTATCGTGCCGCATTTTGCCCTACATAACTATTATGTTGACCAATGCTATTTTGGCCTGCTTGATCACCAATAAATGTCGCATATAGATATTGAGAATTACGCCCAGCTTGATTGCCTAACATAACACTATCTGAACCATAGGTATTTTTAACACCATCATCATAGCGTTGTGCATTTTGAGCGGCATAAGATCCGATAATAACTTCGCTACCACCTACTGAACGAGCATTTAGACCTATTGCTATAGATCCAGGTAGGCCATTCACATCATTAACGTGACTTCCCACAATTACTTGTGCATTATCACCAATAGCAATACCACTATTACGATTATTTACGGTTGCATCATTTCCAATTGCTACAGCATTTCGTGCCGTTATCACTGAACTTCCAAAACCTTGAGCAATTGATTCATTAGAATTTGTATCTACATAAGACTCACGTCCAAAAGCCAATGATCCAAAAGCTAATGCTTGAGCATAATCACCCAGAGCAATCGCTGCATCTGCATCAGCATTTGCAACACGTCCAATTCCAATCGCACTCCATCCATGAGCTTTTACACCATCACCAATAGCTACCGCAGCATTACCAACAGCATCAGCAGTTGAACCTAATGCTACTGCTCGATTTCCATTTGCAGAACTACTGTCCCCTAGCGCAATAGTGCCACTTCCAATTGCATTATTTATCCGACCTACTGCAACTGCACCATCACCCTCAGCTGTATTAGATGAGCCTATCGCTACAGCCCCGACACCATTAGCATCCTCACCATAACCAATAGCTACGGCACCTCCAGAACCTATAGTATATTGACTACCTTTTGTACTAGCTATACTGTTAGATCCAATCGCTACATTATTAGATAGGTCTTCATTTATATCAGAGTTATCTGCCGTTATATTTTTACCAATAGCAACTGAGTTTTTACCTAACGCATTAGCAGTTTCTCCAATTGCCACACTATTCGTGCCCGAAGCGGTTGTATCAATAAAACCAATTGCAATTGCTTCTTGCCCAGAAGCTCTTGCATCTAGATTTGTCTGAGCAACATTTTGCGCATTGGCCTGCACACCATTAATGAGGGTAAAACCGCCTGTTGCAGTCTGACCAAGACATGTCCATGGAACAGCACTAGTAAGATTGGTTGCCGCTTGACTCACACAGCTATTGCTCGGTCCGATAGCCGCAGTTACTGTTGGTGTTCCTATGTCTGCACTACCTGCAGCAAAAGCACCAGTTGATATTAAAGCGCCAGAAAAGAGAGCACTCCTAGAAAAAACAATAAATTGATTATGTTTAACTTTGCTAGATGTATGACTAATACCCACATTTGTAATATTGCTACCTGAACTACGCTTCCCTTTGGCTTTAGATAGCTCAGATGCAGTAACCCAAATTCCCAAAACCTCATTCCAGATTAACCGATATATCTTATTCATTTTAATTTCCTTTTTTGCATATGTTGGTTGGAAATATTCTTGTGCTTGAGTTAACTGCAAGAGGTATAACAGCTATAACTGCAGCAACAATTTTTCTATTAGTGTGATCAAATTATCATCAAGACACAAAATGTGCAATATGCACATTAAAATTAAATAAAACTATGACCATCCTTTTAAAAATCAATATTTTATTGATTTTTAAATATTTATTATTTTTAAATTTTAGTAATCAAGGACAAGTTTTAATAAATTCTTTTAATTCCCCCTCTAGACTTTGACTTAGAAAATACTTTCAAAATCTAGGGGGCGGATTCTATCTAATAATTAAATTAGTATGACTATCTAAAGTTATAATTTTCTAGAGATGAGCAAAACACCAATACCTTTACCTTGGATTTATATAATAAAAATAAGTAGTTATTATAAAAAGTAAAGAAAAAGAAAGAATTAAATAAGTGTTTACTGTATTAAAACTTTTAATAAAGTTCCAGATATTCATAAATTTACCCAGTTACCATGCAAAACTACAGACGAAAAAAAAGCTCATAGCAATCGCATTGAGCCGTGCATAATACATGCAATATAGACCACACTATGCCTGAACAATGTGATTCTCATTTTAAAATACCAAAAAATGTTCAATTTGTACATAATTTATAAATTAGAAATAGATGTACTTTAGATGTCCTCTCCTGTACTAGTATTTCATGATAGTACCCTAAATGTACTACCGAGCTTCTAAAATTATCGTACTCACCTGACAGGTTATGTATTAATTGAACAAATAGATCCATATCAATAAAATTCTTATAAGCGAATTTAACTGTGACTACATTTTTAACAAATGCATTAAATCCTAATGTGTAGTTTTACAAGATAATCATAGTATCATGATGCTAATAAAACGATATACGAAGTAAATTAATTCAGATGAGAATAAGAGAGGATTACTAAAATTTAGAAGATTTCCAAAATTGTAATAAAAAAACGGAACCAAATTATACATTTGATTCCGTTTAAAAAATTTTGGCGGAAGCGGTGAGATTCGAACTCACGGAGGACTCACACCCTCGTCGGTTTTCAAGACCGGTGCATTAAACCGCTCTGCCACGCTTCCAACGAGCGCTATAATATAAATAAAAATTGAAGTTGGCAAATCTTTTATTTAATTTTTTAATTCAACCGCTCAAAATAAAAACAAAATATTTCAGATTTTGAGTTTTTATCTACTTATTCCTTCTTTTCATCTTAAACAAAACTTTCTTTTGAGAATTTTAATTATCTTTGACAGCAGATCACTCTTGGCATAACTAAATGATATTCGTCTATATTTTTGATAACATAGTCACAAAGATAAGAAGTTTTACGCTTTACTCAGGGTATTCTGCTCTTTGCAATTACTGATAAGTTTTAATTCCTGATGTAGTTTCTAACGAAACTATCTATATGAAAGAAGTTTTGGCCATATGATGAATCGCAAACTATTAACGGTTGAAGGTTATCAACGATTACAAGATGAGTTAAATGATCTTGTAAGAAAAGAACGTCCAGAGATTACTAAAATTGTGTCATGGGCAGCCAGTCTTGGTGATCGCTCAGAAAATGCAGACTATCACTACAACAAAAGAAAACTACGTGAAATTGATCGTAGAATTAGATACCTAACCAAACTATTTGAAGTCGCACATAAAGTTGAATATAGCCCTGAACAAGACGGAAAAGCATACTTTGGAGCATGGGTTGAGTTAGAAAATGACGAAGGCGAAGCTATTAAATTTCGCATAGTCGGCGATGAAGAAATTTACGGTCGTAAGGACTATATTTCTTTGCAATCGCCTATGGCAAAAGCTTGTTTAGGTAAAAGTATAGATGATGAAATACAAGTTCAAACTCCTAAGGGTAAAATGATTTGGTATATAACAAACATCTCTTATCAATAATTCCTTCTATTTAATAATTTAATTTTTTATTACAATATAATCAAGTAAAATATAATATTGAATTATATTGTCATTGAAAATCAATATAGCTCATTGATTTTTAATATACATCTATATAAGTTCATGTATAAAAATAAAAAAAATTAAAATTAAAATTAAAAAAATAAATAAAATGCCATCGATAATAGATTAAAAACCAAACAAAATTTTATTTTTATAATAAAGAGATTATTTAAATATGAAAGGTATAAAAATTTCTGCTATATCAACCTATCATCCAGAAACAATTAGAAATAATGATTACTATTTAAATAAATTTGAAGATAAAGACAGTTTAAATAGAATTTTTGGAAAAGTAGGTAGAAATAAAAGGCATGTAATTATTGATGAGGAAGAAAATGCTCTCACAATGGCAATTCATGCTTCAAAAAAATTATTAAAAAATTATAATATTTCACATGATAGTATTGATATTATTATCTTTTCCTCTACAACATTACAATATCTATCTCCAACTAATGCTTTACTTATTCATTCAGAACTAAATATTAAAACTGACTGTATATGCTTTGATATAAATGCTAATTGTTTAGGAATGTTTGTTGCCCTTGAACAGGCATCAGTTTTACTAGCGTCTAAAGAGAGCTACAAACGTGCACTAGTGATTGGATCTGACCATCTAACAATGCTCGGAGATGAAAAGCAACCAATTCCTTCAACAATTGTAGGAGATGCAGCAGCAGCCATAATACTTGAAAAAAATACTGGTGATTCAGGCATTATTGACAGGATGTATCAGACAGATAGTAGTTTTTGTAAAACTATTGTTTTTCCTCCTCATGGTTTAACGAATTATCATAGTAAGGAACAAAAAATTCATTGGGCACCATTTACTGGTTTAGAAAGCGTGGAATTTGCTGCGGACGCGTTAGAAAAGTTATTAAAGAAAAATAATTTAAAAATTGAAGACATATCTTGTTTTTTATTATCTCAATTTACAAAATCTAATATTGACATTCTTCAGGATAAAATCAATATACCTACTGAAAAAATTGAATATATTGGAGATCAATATGGGTATACAGGAGTAAGTAGTTTTTTTATTGCCTATAAAAAACGTTTAGAAAAATCACTTATAAATAAAGGCGATATTATTGTTTTTTGGTCTTTAGGAGCTGGTTATCAGACCGGTGTAATGTTATGGAAGATTTAATGAAAAATAACTTATAAAAATATTACCTTAGTTAAAAGATACTTTTTTAACAAGTATCTTTTAACTTCAATTTAATTATAAACAAATTAAATTTATTAGAACAAAACTAAATTATTTTATTTTTTCAATTATTTAACTTATATCAATTTACTTAATATCTAAATTAAATTTCACGTTGTACTAACATGATGGCTACAAAATGTAGCATTTTATACCCTATTTTCTCACATCAGAAGTGTATAAATTTTCTTCCTTAAGAAATTCATGTATTTATGATGATATATCGAAGTTTTAATTGTACAAAATTTGACATTACTTTTTTTCAATATTATGATGCGCGCAGTTTAAATGTTGAGCATTTTTTAACCCACTCGAAAACTATGTAGATTTTCTACACAGTTTGTTTTTTTCATTTCATGTCATTTTGAATGACGTCATGACTGCCCACCCCTTATTGAATTTATCAACTTTTAGAAGTTATGGCAGCTTTTTGTCTGACTTTTAGGGCATAAATTATCTGTAGCGGAGACAACATGCACAGTAATTCAAGTTCTGGGTCGAGGCTTTGCCTTAACTCTTTATTTTCTTCTCTCCCGTTAAAAACTCTTGCACTCAGTACTATACTTCTCCCATTTCATAGTCTTAATGCAGGAAAAACCCTACAGTACAATACTGTAGTTAACACAAACACTTTAACTGTTGTTGCGGTAGAAAACCCGACAACCGTTTTCAAAGAAGATCAGTTTTTACATGGTTTTGGTTATGATTTAGCACGTAACTATGCGCAGAACCTAAATGTAAAGCTGGACTTTAAAATCGTGGCAGACAATGCCACTGCACTTAGATGGGTTCAGCAAGGTAAAGCAAACTTTGCGATGACTACAGCAGGTTTAAGCACAATCGAAAACAAAGGTTTAATGTCTTTTTCTGCAACTTGTGGTGACACAGCAAATTTGCAAAAAAATGGCTTAAATCCTGAGTTAAGTTGGGTATTTAAACAGGCTGATGACCCACTCACACAGACCGCCAGCGGCTTTGTATGCCAAAGTAAGCAAAATGGTGTGACCCAACAACTTGCCTCTTTTTATAACCGCAATGTGGTGAAACCAGAAGCATGGTCAACCATTCAACGTGACTTAAGCACACGTTTACCGATTTACAAAGCGAGCTTTAAGCAAAGCGCAGCGAAGTATGATCTAGATTGGCATTTACTTGCTGCAATTGGTTATCAAGAATCATATTTAAAGCCAGAATCTGTTTCTCCCACAGGTGTGCGTGGCTTAATGATGTTAACCAATAGTACTGCTCGAGCAATGGGTGTAAGCAATCGTAGCGATCCTGCTCAGAGTATTCAGGGCGGCGCGAAGTATTACGATCTGATGCTAACCGAATTTGATAATATTCCGTTCCCTGATCGGAACTGGTATGCGCTTGTGGCCTATAACATGGGACCAGGTGCGGTAAGTCAGATTCAGAAGCGCTTGCAATCTCAAGGGAAAGATCCGAACAAATGGGTCAACCTCTATGACTATTTGCAAAGCAATAAAACGCGAAATGGTCGATATAAGCAAGCAGTTCAATATGTCACTCGTATCCGTGCTTATCTTGAACATATCAAAACGGCGCAAACACGAATCAATATCTAATTTTTATTTTTAAAAGTTGATAAATTCATTGTTTGTACAAATAAAAAGCTTACCTCTTTGGGTAAGCTTTTTATATGAATTCTTTTAAGTTTAAGCAGTATGCTCTAATACTTTCTTAAACAAATCTTTTTGTTCTTGGCTTGGCTTAGCTGTTTGTAAAGCCATTAATTGAGACATGTCGCCTTGAACTTTAATTTTACCAGTCATGAATGCCTGCATGGCAGCAGCCATATCAAACTCTAAGAATACTTTACGTAAAGTCTCAGCATCCATATTTAAAGTTGTTTTGGCATTTGAAGACAAACCTTTTTGGATTTTACCCCCATCTAAAGCTAATTCGGTATTTCCAGAAGCATCTGTCACTACTAAATTAATTGCCAAGTTCGCAAGAGCGGGCGGCAAATTAAGATCACCTGCTTCAGCAGTTAATTTTTCGACAGTCGCAAACCAATCTTCAGTTAAAAATGCAGGCATGATTCTTCCTCAAATTTATTTGTTCAATTTCTCTGGTTGTCTATCCAGACAACATCATGTGAAGCAATTCTGCTTGTGGCTTGTTATAGCATGTAATTTAAATTTTGGGCTATGACTTTTTGTACGGAACATTCATTTTTTAGTATTTTGATACATTAAAGGCACTTGTTTATAAAGTGCCTTTAACATTCTTGATGCTAGCGTTTATTCAGCAGCGAAGCTTAAGTTCACGACATCTAAACGGTTCTTAAGCTCTTCCGGATCTTTAATATCCAACTCGCGCTGAGAATCTAGAGCCTCGAAATCAAACAATTCGCGGTCTGCTAACTGAGACGGAGATACGTTTTGTAATGCCCCGAAAATGCTGTGTAAGCGTTTCGGATATTGTTTATCCCATTCACGTAGCATTTCATTAAGCATGGCACGTTGTAGGTTTTCCTGTGAACCACAAAGGTTACATGGAATGATTGGGAACTGACGAATCTCGGCATATTTAATAATGTCTTTTTCTTCAACATATGCCAAAGGACGAATCAAAATGTTCTTTTTATCTGACGATAAAAGCTTTGGAGGCATCGCCTTTAAGCTACCGCCATGGAACAAATTCAAGAAGAATGTTGCAATGATGTCATCACGATGATGACCTAAAGCAACTTTAGTCGCACCAATCTCTTGTGCAAAGCCATATAAAGAACCACGGCGTAAACGTGAACACACTGCACAGTAGGTTTTACCTTCAGGTGTTAAACGTTTAGTAATGGTATAGGTGTCTTTTTCTAAAATGTAATATGGAATGTTGTTCTCTTCCATATAACGAGGCAAAACATCTTCAGGAAAGCCTGGTTGTTTTTGGTCAAGGTTAACCGCAACCACCTCAAAATTAATCGGTGCGATACGCTTAAACTGCAACAAAATATCGAGCAAGGTATAACTGTCTTTACCACCAGACACACACACCATGACCTTATCGCCATCTTCAATCATATTGAAGTCACGAATAGCATGCCCAACTTGACGGCGAAGCTTCTTGAGCAAACGGTAATAGGCCGAGCTTGTTGGAAGTTCAGGCTTAAAATTAAATCCCTGATTGGACTCAACTGGCGCGTACATAGACGAGATATACCCATAAATAAAAATACCGCGCAATTTTATATGATTCAGAAGAGAATCGCATCAAAAGAATAGTTTCAATTCTTGAAGTCGTCACATTGCTCGTGCATGATGCAAAACACATGCTCTATTTTGACTGAAGCGTTCAAAATTTGTGCAAAATGCTTACTTTTTGGACTTTTCCACAGTTTTCCACAAAACCTGTGGATAAAATTGTGGATTTCTTCGTACTTGACAAACTGTTTTGGCCTTCTGTTAAGGGTTTTCTTTAAATTGATCATTTTTTAACCAATGTTTTTTGTTATTAATAATCAACAAGTTAACCATGTCAATAGAATCATTTTAAAAAAATTTTTTAATTTTTTTTGATGAGCATTCGAACAAATCAGCTTGATTTTTTGAAAGAGTCGAAATAAAAAAAATTACACAAATCTTCTTTAAGTAATATTTTTTGATAAACTCTTTTGCAAGTTTTGAGTACCTAAAAATTGTGAATAACATAAAATGAAAAATTCGGTTCAATTTCTTGTTTCTTGTTTGCTGGGGATGACCACTTTTACGGTCGGCATAACTTCGAGTTCAGCGGGTCAAATGTATATTTACCAAGATAAAAACGGTAGTACATTGCTCACCAACCGAAAAAGCTATGACCACTCTCTTAAAAAAGTAAAAGTGACCTATTACCCTGATAGTAATATTCATAGTTATACAAACTGGGGAGCATCAGAAGCTTCTGTTCTGCCAAGCTACAATAAAAATAAGAACGCTTTCGACCACATTATTAGACAAGCTGCACAACAACATGGTGTTTCAGAAGGTCTAATTAAAGCCGTTATGCACACCGAGTCAGGATTTAACGTAAGAGCTCGTTCGCCAGTAGGTGCTCAAGGGTTAATGCAGCTCATGCCTGCGACTGCCCGTCGTTTTAATGTCTCTAACGCCTATGACCCGCAACAAAATATTTTTGCAGGCGCTAAATATTTAAGCTGGTTACTCAAGCGTTTTAATGGAAACACACAAATGGCGCTTGCGGCTTACAATGCTGGTGAAGGTAATGTCGACAAATATGGCGGTATTCCCCCTTTCCGTGAAACACAAGATTATGTGCGCCGTGTAACAAGTCGATACCAAAACCTATATGCATCGGGTTCAGGTTTTTCATCTTTTACGAATGGTTCAGTACAAACCGTTTCACATCCTTCTAATTTGGCAGAAAACACAACAGCTCAAATTACGACTCAATCACCTAAATATTCATCTTCTCGTCAAATCGTGACCTTATCTGACGGTAGTTATACAGATGCACCGACAGGCACTTATGTCACCAATAATGCTACCGCAATTGCCCATATACGAATTGAATAAACAATGAAGAAGAACGGTGGCTCACGGTTCTATTTTAACTAAGTTGAGATGTTTTAAATTGTAATGATCTATTACCTGATCTTTACCATTTTGACGAACTTAGCCAATTATTCTTTAAATTTAGGCACATTCTGCTAAATGAAAGAATGTATCAATTCCTTATTTTTTTCTTGAATTTTTCCCCCAAGCCCCGCATATTAGCTTCATGATTTCGAATTTGTAAATCAGATAACATTTTATTTATAAGAGGATTTTCTCAATGATGCGGATTGGTTTGTTTTTGCTTACCAACCTCGCGGTACTGGTTGTAGCTGGCATTATTTTGTCACTCTTCGGTGTCGGTAGTTACCATGGCGCGGGTGGCTTGAATCTAGGCAACCTTTTAGTGATCTGTTTTGTGTTTGGTATGGTGGGATCTTTAATCTCGTTATTCATGTCAAAATGGATGGCTAAGAAAACGACCGGTACAGAACTGATCGACCCGAATGCTCCTCGTAACCAAGCTGAAAGCTGGTTATTGCAAACAGTCGCTGAACTTTCTCAACGTGCTGGTATCAACATGCCAGAGGTTGGTATTTTTCCATCATATCAATCCAATGCCTTTGCAACAGGCTGGAACAAAAATGATGCCTTAGTTGCCGTTTCATCTGGTCTACTTGAACGTATGAACAAAGATGAGCTACGTGCAGTGCTTGCGCACGAGATTGGTCACGTTGCGAATGGTGACATGGTTACCCTAGCACTCATCCAAGGTGTTGTGAACGCCTTTGTTATGTTCTTTGCTCGTGTAGTTGGTGACTTTATCGACCGTAATGTCTTTGGTCGCCAAGACGATGAAGCCCCGGGTATGGGTTACTTCATTATTACCATGGTATTGGATATCGTCTTTGGTATTCTTGCTTCTGCCATTGTGATGTGGTTCTCTCGTTATCGTGAATACCGTGCTGATGAAGCAGGTGCACGTTTAGCAGGTAAACAAGCAATGATTTCTGCATTATTACGTCTACAAGCTGAGACTGAAATGCCAGATCAAATGCCAAAAGAAATGAAAGCTTTCGCAATTGCGGAAGGTAAAGAACAAGGTTTCAGCTTAGCTGCTTTGTTCCAAACCCACCCAACAATTGAACAACGTGTGGCAGCTTTACATCAATTAGATTGCCCATAAAACGTTTAATGTAAAAATAAAGCCTCCAACTGGAGGCTTTATTTTTTATTACATAGTTTGATAGAGACCCCATAGGTAACTTGCGCCCCACCAAACAGCTAAGCCAATTAAAAGCAGTACAAACGCGCCTAATAAATCGGGTATATGTAACCATAACCAACTCACCACAGGATTACGCCAGAAAGCTGAGTTCTGCTGCTTCTTTTCGAGCTTTTCATGTAAGTACGGATGAACAACATGAATATCACTTTGGATCTTATATTCTTCGCGTATATGCGTATGAACCACATCTAATGCTTTTCGACTCGGTCGTATAAAAATATCGAAAATAGTCCCAGCCACAGGAACAAATCCGACTACAGCATCTACAACAGCGAGTTTGATGACTGGAGTCAACTTATGTTGAGGTACACCAATTTGTTTAGCTTTATAGATGGCATAACAGGTCAATACGAAACCAGCAACATCACCTGCAACCGGGATAGTACTCAGTGCAGCATCGGCACCAATGCCCTGCTTTGTAAAAGGAATACGAACCGCGCTGTCCATCATGGTCGCGAACTTGGCCAGATCTCGTTCTAGTACAATGACCTGTTGCTCTGTTAATTTTTTTTCTTGAGGCATCTAAATCAAATATATGAAGAGAAGTTAATCTTAATATACTTGATTTAATACCTCTTTTTAAATTATTTACTTAACGAGCAGCTTTCGATCTAAACAATGAACGCAATAACACGTACATGACTGGAATAAAGAAAAGAACCAGTACTGTACCGAACATTACGCCACCTAAAATACTAATACCGATTTCTTGACGGCTTACAGCCCCTGCGCCTTGTGCAAAAACAAGAGGAATCACACCTGCACCAAAAGCCAAAGATGTCATTAAAATCGGTCTTAAACGTAAGCTTGCGCCTTCTAAAGCTGCCTGAATGGCATTCCTACCCTTTTCTTGAGCCAAGGCTGCAAACTCAACAATTAAAATTGCGTTTTTACATGACAGACCAATTGTGGTTAACAGTGCAATCTGGAAATACACATCATTTGGTAATCCGAAAATATAAGAGAAAATGACACTTCCTCCCACACCAAGCGGAATAGAGGTCATCACAGCGGCTGGAATACTCAAGCTTTCATATAGAGCAGCTAAACATAAGAAAATAAAGCCTGCCGAAATTAAATATAACCAGACGGCCTGATTTGTCGACTTCTGTTCTTCAAAAGATAGACCTGTCCATGCCAAACCAACGTCTTTTTGCTGATTTACGAGTTGTTCAACATCTTTCATTGCCTGACCTGAACTGCTGCCGCTTGCAACATCGGCTTGAAGCTGTAAGGCACTATAACCCATATAACGTTTTACAATTTCAGGAGCGCCGCCCCAACTGAAATTAGCAAATGAGCTAAAAGGTACCATTTCATTTTGGTTATTACGTACAGACCAATTATATAAATCTTCTGGTTTTGATCTGAACTGGGCATCACCTTGAATCATAACGCGCTTGATACGACCACGGTCAATAAAGTCATTCACATACGTTCCACCCCACGCACTCGACAAAGTGTTGTTAATCGCAGGAAGCTCTAATCCATTTGCTAATGCTTGTTTCTGGTCAATTTTGATATTGAGGTTTGCTTTACTATTAGTAGATTGCTTATCAAAATTTTCAAAACTTGAATAGTTTTTGCTCTGTGTTTGCAACTGGCGAAAGGTGTTATCTAGAAAATCTTGCCCTTGACCATTTAAATCTTGAATCCATAAATCCAGACCATCTGTTTGGCCCAAACCATTGACTGAAGCAGGTAATGTTACATTAATTTGTGCATTACTAAATTGACTAAAATATTTCATCGCACGCTTTTGTATAGCGTCAGCCGAATTTTCCTTTCCAGTACGCACATCCCAAGGTTTTAAGGCAATAAATCCCTGAGCCAAGTTCTGCCCTGTACCAGAATAATTTCGGCCATAGCGAATCAAAACCAAATCCACATTCTTATCTTCTTGAGTTAAGAAATATTGACGGACTTGTTCTCCAATTTTTTGACTTTGTGAGATCGGGGCACTATCAACAAGCTTAATTTGAACACTTAAAATGCCTTGGTCTTCTTTAGGAATAAATCCACTTTTTAAACCGCTATAGAACAGTGCAAAAACAGCAATCAAAGCCACAAAAATCACGATAACCGATTTACTATAACGGATGCTTGTTTGAACGATCTTGATATATTGATTTTTAAGTTGATCAATTTTTTTATTAAACCAAACTGCCCAGCGCATAGGCTCTGGATTCGGTTTTAAAATTAAAGCGCATAACGCAGGTGTTAAGACTAATGCCACGACGAGTGATAATGCCATAGCCGCAACTAAGGTAATGGAAAACTGACGGTAAATCACGCCAATTGAACCACCTAAAAACGACATTGGAATAAAAACAGCAGTTAAAACCAATGTAATTCCGACTAAGGCACCACTAATTTCTCCCATCGACTCAATGGCTGCTTCTTTCGGTGTTAAATGCTGTTCATGCATGAGCCGTTCAACATTCTCAACCACCACAATCGCATCATCTACTAGCAAACCAATCGCGAGCACCAAGGCAAAAAGCGTTAAGGTGTTAATACTAAAACCGAGCACATATAAAACAGCAAAGGTTCCTAAAATAACAACAGGAACGGTAATACTCGGAATGAGTGTAGCGCGCCAGCTTTGCAAGAACAGGAACATCACCAAAATAACTAAAATAATGGCTTCAATAAGCGTCTTTACAACTTCTTTAATAGACTCTTGAACAAACGGCGTATTATCTCGTGGATAAACAATTTTATAGCCAGCAGGTAGCTTGGTTGTAAGCTGATCTAGAGTTTGATGGATGAGTTTAGAGGTCTGAATCGCGTTTGCACCAGAAGATAGTGAAATGCCTAAACCAGCGGCCGGATAGCCATTAATAGTGTTAAAAGACTGATAATTTTCTGCACCCAACTCGACTCTAGCAATATCTTTTAAGTAGACATAGCTCGCTGTTTGATTTGCTTTCACTACAATATTTTTAAAATCTTCGACTGTTTTTAGTCGAGACCCTGCGGTGACTTTCGTATTTAAATATTGTCCATCAATGACTGGTAAATCACCGATTGCACCTGCGGCAACTTGTGTATTTTGAGCAGTGATTGCATTCGCTACATCACTTGGCATTAAATTATATTGTTTTAATTTCTCTGGATTTAGCCAGATTCGCATCGCATATTGCGAACCGAAAACATCAGACTCACCCACCCCTTCAATACGGTTCAGGTCATCTACCACATGCGTAGTTAAATAGTCCGATAGCTCAATATTGCCCGATTTACCTGTAGAGTCATATAAACCTACCACCATAAAAGTATCGCCGAGAGACTTACTCACGGTCACCCCTTGGCGTTGTACTTCATCAGGTAAACGTCTTATGACGCCACTAATACTATTTTGTACTTGGACCTGTGCTGTATCTGGATTTGTGCCATTATCAAAACTAATAGTAATTCGGCTACGTCCTGATGAATCACTGGTAGAGCTGAAATAAAGTAAATTATCAATACCTTGTATTTGTTGTTCTAAAATCTGAGTAACACTTTGCTCAACCGTTTGTGCATCCGCACCACTATAACTTGCCGATACTGTAATTTTAGGAGGGGCAATATCAGGATAGCGCTCTACGGGTAAATTCAGCACCGAGAAAATACCAAATGCCATAACAATAATTGCGAGTACACTGGCAAAAATGGGACGCTGAATAAAAAATTTAGATAGCATGGCTGCTCAGAATTAGGTCGTCAATTAACAGATGGCAATACCAAATTTGCCCTCTTGATCATCAACGAGCGATATAAAAAAGACAAGTAGAATTAACACAATAAATGCAATTAGAACAAAAACAAAGCAAGAACTGGTATTTCCTACAAACCCATAAACAAGGTTTTAACAAGTGTCACTGAAAATTCATGAATTCTTCATGATCACGTCAAGTTCAAGCATCAGACTAAATACGTTTCGACTAAAACAATATGAGTAGAATTATGTTTAAAAGAGCACTTTTATGCTTAAGTTTAATTAGCTTGGTTGGTTGTAATGATGACGATAAAACTGAAAACTCACCAACCACACCAGAATATCAACTTCCTAAAATTTTAGTGGTAGGACATCGCGGCGCGAGCGCTTTGCGTCCTGAACACACATTAGCTTCATATCAAAAAGCGATTGATGATGGCGCAGACTTCATTGAACCTGATCTAGTCTCTACAAAAGATGGCGTATTGGTTACTCGTCATGAAAATGAGATTGGTGGAACAACCAATGTAAGCACTTTAACTCAGTTTGCAGACCGTAAAACAACAAAAAATATTGATGGTAAAGACTTAACAGGCTGGTTTACAGAAGACTTCACTTTAAGTGAATTACAGCAGCTTAAAGCGCGTGAACGTATTCCAGAGTTCCGACCAGCAAACACAGCCTATAATGACCTCTACCCTGTCCCGACTCTAGAGCAAGTGATTGAACTGGCTGAAGCAAATTATAAGAAAACGGGAAAAATTATTGGTTTATATATTGAAACCAAACATCCGACTTACTTTAAAAATCAGAAACTGGCAATGGAAGATACCCTTCTTAAAACCTTAGCCAAATACGAATATACACGTGATATTGCACCTGTCTATTTACAGTCTTTTGAAGTGAGTAATCTAAAATATTTAAAAGATCAGCTCGACCTTCATAAAACGATTAAACATGCACAAATCATTCAATTATATGATGCTAAAACCTCTCAACCAGCCGACTTCGTTGAATCTGGCGAAACTAAAACTTATGCCGATTTAGCAACAGCACAAGGCTTAAAAGACGTGGCTAAATATGCAAACGGTGTAGGGCCAAGCAAAGGCTATATTCTTAACTTTAATGACAGTGGCTCAGTTCAAACGACTTCGTTTATTACTGATGCACATACAGCTGGCTTGAAAGTACATCCTTATACCTTCCGCCCAGAAAATAATTATTTACCAACTCCTTTAAAGTGCAGTCAAGATAAACCAGCGGAGCGCTGTCCGTCTGGTGCTTTAAAAGAGTTTAAAGCCTATTTTAAAGCTGGTGTTGATGGAGTCTTTACAGATGACCCAGCACTTGGCCGTGAAGCCGTTATTAATTATGAAAAAGCCACAAAATAAATAAAGTTTTTAATAAAAAAACAGGGCAATAAATGCCCTGTTTTTTTTATTTCTCTACAACATTATCAAAATAAAGTGGGATCCACTGATATTGCTCAGCATTTACTTTATAAACATGGCCAATGCCCGGGAATGGTAAATGTGGTGCTGCAACCCATTGTTGCTTATTTGAAATTTCAGCAAACATTTTGAGACGGGTATTAATTGCCTGCTCAGAATTCACATCAAAATCTACCCCAGTTTTTGGAGCATCAAATTGCAATGAATGTGAGTGGACAATGTCTCCAACAAAAATGATTTGCTGATCATTACTTTTTAAGCGGAAGCTATGATGACCTGGTGTATGACCACGAGTATCAATCACCTCAAAACCTTGAATGACATCACCGTCTTTAAATGTTTTGAATGCTTTTTTTGCTTGGTATGGAGCAAGAGCAGTTTTTACGTTTTTAACAGTACCCAAATAATTTTCTTTTTTGTCTGCTGGCACTGTTTTTTCAGAAGCTGGATTTAACCAGTAATCAGCTTCACGCTCATGTGCATATACAGTTGCATTTGGAAATACAGCTTTTCCATTTTGAGCAATACCGCACACATGGTCTGGGTGTAGATGAGTAAGTAAAACAGTTTTTACATCAGCAAGCTTATAACCAGCCAATTCAATATTTTTTGCAATCGAGCCAAGTTGCGGGCCAAAACAACTTGCTGCACCACTGTCTACAAGCGTTAAGCTTTTTCCATCATCAACTAAAAATGCATTTACCGAGGTTTGAATCCCTTTCTCATTAACAGCAGCATATTTCGTTAAGATTTTAGTTTTCTGGGCCTGATTTAAGTTTTTGAATAAATCAGGATTTAAATAAATCGTACCATCAAGCAAAGAAGTTACGCGGTAGTTTCCAAATTGATGGTGATAATATCCTGGTACTTGCGGGGTTGCTGTTGGTTCAGCATAACTTGCATGGATGCTTCCAATTACAAGGCCCAACGCTACACATAATTTTTTCATCTTTTCTTCTCTATTGAGTTATAAAGTCGAAATCTTTAAAAAAGATTTAATAATTTTTTAAGACCCAAATTATATAATGCATGAAAAGTGTCAGAAATATAAGTATATGAATAGCTATTCTCCCTATAAGGGTAAAAGCGGTCTTAAGCGCATATTAAGTGCAACGGGCTACTCTATTTCAGGATTTAAAGCAGCTTATAAAAATGAGGCAGCTTTTCGCCAAATTGTTTTGATTAATATTATTTTGATTCCGGTTAGTTTTTTTCTTGATGTGAGCCGTAGTGAGCATGTGTTACTGATTATTGTATGTCTTTTTGCAATGATCGTTGAGCTATTCAACTCGGCTATTGAGGCTGTGGTTGACCGAGTCTCACTTGAAAAACATCAGCTTTCTAAAAATGCAAAAGATATGGGAAGTGCTGCCCAATTTGTTGCACTCTCTATCATTGCTATTACATGGTTAATTATTTTATTAGGTTAAAAAAAACCATGCCTACAAGTAAATAAGCATGGTTGTAACAAAAGAGGAACTTCTAGCTGCTGTTCCTGTTTTTAATATAAATAATGGAACTTAATTATTTCTTAAAATTACGTGAAAAATAAAAAAATCCCTGCATAAGCAGGGATTTTTTTGGTTAAAGCGTTGATGCGTTATTACATCATGCCTAACATCATTATTACCTTATATGAACTACTATGAAGTAACTACTTGATCCAATGTCACTCAGTATTTTTTATACTGAACTAGTATGAACTTGCCTTACATGACATTACCGAATTTTGTGAGTAAGATTGTGAGTAAGATCTCTCAAAAATAGCGTTACTCACACTTCATGTTAAACGATCTAAAAATCAAACGATTAAAACCAACTGAAAAAGTCTTTCGTGTTGCTGATCATTCAGGTTTATGTCTAGAAGTCCGCCCATCTGGTGGAAAGTTCTGGCGCTTTCGTTATCGCTATCTAACTAAAGCAAACATGCTGACAATCGGCCAATATCCAGAAGTTAGTTTAGCAGAAGCTCGTTTAAAAACTCTAGAATTTAGAAAACAATTAGCCAACGGCGTAGATCCTTCAAGCTACCAACAAGAAGAATTATTAAAAGCCATTCAAGCAAACACTGGTACATTTAGTTTAGTTGCAGCTGAGTTTCTCGAAACGAAAACAGGCCAGCAATCTGAAGAATGGTTTACACGCCGTAAAAGTTATTACAAAAAAGATATCTTCCCTATTCTCGGCAATAAGCCAATTCATGAAGTTGATTCAATTGATATTAAAAATGTGCTTGATAGTACTATGGCCAGAATCAGGAAGTCAGGTAAAGGTACTGGAGAAGCACGTGGAATTTTCGTAAGGCAAATTATTGGTGAGGTTATGACTTATGCCATTATTACTAAACGAATCTCTATTGATCCCACTTATGCTTTAAGAGGATATATCAAGCTTCCAGAAGTTACGCATGCTAGGCCATTAACCGAAACTGAGAAAAAGGAATTATTCCCTAAGCTAAATGCATATGGTGGTTCAAAAAGCACTAGTAATGCTATTAAAGCGGCAACTTATTCTTGGCTCAGATCAATTGAAATCAGACGTGGAAGAAAAGAGTTTATTAATTTTGAGGATGAAACGTGGACTATTCCGGCTGTATCACGAGCTGAAATTCTTGCTGGCAAACGTAATATGAAAAAGAACAGGATGCATATTGTTCCTTTATCAAAACAGCTTATTGAAATAATAAAAGAACAATTTGAGCTATACCCAAATAGTGGATATATCTTTCCGGGTGAAGATGGTGAGATGATAGGGAAAACTACTCTAAATACAGCATTAGATAATCTGGATATTGATTTTACTATGCATAGCTTAAGAGCTACCGCCTCAACCATTGCTAATGAAAATGGATTTAATCAAGATTGGGTAGAGTTACAACTTGCACACGTATCAGATAACAAAACACGTGCTTCATATAACCATGCCCAATGGCTAAACGATCGTAGAAACATGATGCAATGGTGGGCAGATCATGTAGATAGTTGGGCCAGTTAAGAAGCCCTTAAATGTAAAATCACTTACTAAATAATTGAGAATTAGCAAATGAAAGATTGGGTCTACTTTTATATTGAGTACACAATAAAATATGGTGAGCCATTTTACAAAGAGATAGGATGGTCGTTGGGTTTGCAAAATAATTATATAGTTATGAGCATAATTAGAAGCTAAAAAGGATGATATAGAGTTTAAAGCTATTAACTGAGAAAATTAATAGCTTTAAATTTATATTATACTGGCTTACTTAAAACTTGAATATATTTTCCATTTATAAGTTTTGAAATAGAATAATTTGTCATTACTTCAGAATACCCTTGTTCAATTAAAAAATTATTTATAAGACTTTCATTCAACTCTTGCCCTTGCAAGTTAATACCATTAAAAGGAAAATTCCACTCGTGCTCTAAAAATCCTGATTTATTTATGAATGTGGTTTTTAGCTCACCATTTGTAATATATGACAATACATAAGGATGTCTGCCAGCGTGTACCACCCCATTAAAGCTATTTGTAAACTTTCCTATTTGTTTAAAATCTGGGCTTCCAATTAAATTCTTTTTATATGATTTGCATTTAATCATTTTTCCAACTGAATCCAACAATAATGTAGCTTTCATATAGTCAGGTTCATACTCATCCTCATTTACATATAATTTACTATGTGGTTTTGTTTTTATACTTACTGAGCCATAAGGTTCAATAATTAATGGTGGATCACACTTTTCAACCTCAAGTATGTATTGTTTATCAAATACAGCATATATACCAAAAATAGGAACAGGTTTATCTTTATAGTTTATTAATACAATATCATCAATTCTCTCTGCAGATAAAGAATTCCAAGAACTACTATAATATGCAGCCACAGAGTTCCCTATTTTTTTCGAAGATAAAATAATTGTGATTGCAGTTGATAAAACTATGATTAAAGGTCTAAAGTAGTGATCAACAATCTGAATTATTTCTGCTATACCCATTGCTTTTACCCCATAAATGACAATTTCAAAATGTTTATATCATACAAAAATTCTAAAGATATTAATTATTTTCTCTTGCATAGTAATTACTAGAAGATAGAAATGGGGAATAATAATGTGCGCAAACTATGAACCTATATCAAAAGACCGGGTACACCTACTAGATCTCTTCGATCCTACGTTCGACTATAAAACCGATATTTATCCTGGTTACGACTGCCCTCTTATTTTTTCTAAAGATGGCCACATTGAATGGCGCCAAGTTAAGTTTGGCATGATTCCACCATGGAACCATGACCTTAAATTCTCAAAGTATACCTATAACGCTAGAACTGAGACGGTAGATAAAAAGCCGAGCTTCCGACATGCGTGGGCTAAAAGCCAGTTTGCTTTAATACCTGTAGAAAAGATCTATGAACCGAGATATGTGAATGGTAAAGCGGAAAGATGGGGAATTTATCGAGAGGATGGCTTACCTTTTACAGTAGCTGC
Organism: Acinetobacter sp. 742879; assembly: GCF_000588535.1. NCBI lineage: Bacteria > Pseudomonadati > Pseudomonadota > Gammaproteobacteria > Moraxellales > Moraxellaceae > Acinetobacter > Acinetobacter sp. 742879. The sequence goes on from NZ_JFYC01000014.1 coordinate 21,166, forward strand.
TATTTATGATTCGACTGTGATTGATGGGCAACAAGTTAGATCTATGTCAATGTTGACTATCAATGCAGATAATCACCCTTTCATGAGTCAGTTCCATAAACCAGAAGATGAAAAGAGATCGATTATCGTCATTCCAGAAGAGTATCGAGAAGATTGGTTGAACTGTAAAAAAGAAGATGCTGATCAATTTTTCTTTGAGATACCAGTCGCAGAGTTTACGTCAAATTATTTTCCGAAACGCAATAAAAAACCGCCAGTCTAGACCAGCGGCTTTTAAAACTTCTATCATAAGCAGCGAATCATTAACGAATAATGAAATCAGCTACTTGGAGTAAGTCAGCAAAAATACTAAGTACCCGCAAGCAAAAGAATATAAAAATATTCACTTTAAGCTCCGATAATTCAGCATTGCCTTATGCCATGTTTTGCGCTTTAATAACGTTACTGCGTAACGAAGTTTATCGTCGCAGTCAGCGTCGTTTCAGCGCGTCGCAGACTAGAGTTAAATTTCATATCGCATTCTCCGTCGTTAAAGTCAGTAACGTTATCAGCGTTACGAACTTCAGCGAACTGTGTTGTAAAGCAATGCAGCTAAGTTTCACTACCCGCAGTTGATGAGATCCGGCAAGAACTATTCGACTGTGGGTAGCCCCAATTCCTTCCAAAATTAATCAATAATAAATTATCGAGTTTGATGGCTTGGAATCTAGAAGCATTGTGCCTCTATGTGGTTAAGATATGGGATTTTTTCCAGTTGAGCAATCTTGACTTTTTAGTATTTTTTTATCTTTTTGATATATCGGTATATACCATAGCAAAACTATCAAAAATACGTATAGATAACTTTGTGGATAAGTCTAGAATCAACAACTTAGTTGCAAGTAATTCTTGAAGTCACTCATTTTGTTATAATTTTCTTATTACTTTTTTCACCCTATTTTTCCAAGCTTACAAAGTAATTTAATTTGTAGAATTTCCGACCAAATGCACAATAATGAGCGACAAGTTCTGACTAGTCATTATTTATCCACAACTTTTTAAATTTGAAATTCAACTGTGCTCTAGCATATCATCTTGAATATGTTACAAATTCAAGTCAAGGGATATTCTATGAGCGAAATTGCACCATCCATCATCCACATAAAACCATACCTCACACAAGGTATAGTTTTATGTGAGGCCTTATCTATCAAGCAAGTTATCCCTTCATCTCACCTGCTTGTCCCTTACGCTCTTGAAAAAATTTCCGCTGGCTTCCCCTCTCCTGCACAGGACTATATAGACAAAGCGCTCGATATGAACGAGCACTTAATAAAAAATGAAACTGCAACGTTTATTGTAAAAGTTGCTTCGCTATCCATGCTCAATGCAGGCATAGATATAGATGACGAACTAATTGTCGATCGCAGTCTCGATGCAAAACACGGCGATATTGTCGTGGCACTAATCGATAATGATTTTACAGTTAAGCGCCTAATGATTGATGAAAAAGGCCAATGGCTCAAAGCTGAAAATCCTGATTATAAAAATATTTATTTAATGGATGGCCAAGAATTAATTATCTGGGGCGTTGTCACCTGCATCATTAAAATGATTAGAAACTCATGAAACATGAGAACAAAGTCTTTTTCTTAATTGACGTCAATAACATGTACGTTTCATGTGAGAGAGTCTTTGACCCAAGTTTAAATAACAAACCCGTCATCGTATTATCAAATAATGACGGGTGCGCCGTGGCGCGCAGCAACGAATCCAAAGCCCTAAATATAAAAATGGGTGTGCCGTTATTCCAAATTAAAGACATAGTCCAAAAACATAACGTAGTAGTGCTATCAAGCAACTATGTAATGTATGCCGAAATGTCACGGCGCTTTCATAAGATCCTTGCTTCATACGTAACAGATGAGGAGGTTGAGCCTTATTCTATTGATGAATGCTTTGTTGATTTCACTGCTTATGAGAAGAACTTTGATTTAGAAAAAGTTGGCCAGCAAATGCGCCAACAAATATGGAAGTGGTTAGGCTTACCTGTCTGTGTCGGAATCGGCAGAAGTAAAACAGAAGCAAAGATTGCAAATCATATTGCAAAGAAAAATCCCGGCTTTAACAGCGTTTGTGATTTAGTGAATATGGATCCTTGCAACAAAGAATACTACTTTGCTCAAATAGATGTGAGTGAGGTCTGGGGGGTCGGCCGTAAACATGCAAAAAAGTTGCAAAGCATGGGAATTAATACAGTGCTTGATCTAGCTTGTGCTGAACCACGTGAAATGCAAAAACGCTTTTCTATTGTTATGGCTCGCACGATCTACGAATTACAAGGCATATCATGCATTGAGATCGAGCATACTCCCCCATCTAAAAAGCAAATAGTTGCAAGCCGGTCTTTCGGTGGTCGCGTAACTGAATTGACAGATCTTAAAGAAGCTATCTCTATGTATGCTCAAGATGCATGTAAAAGATTGCGTGATGAAGGGCTACTATGCGGATGCATGATTGCTTTTGTACAGTCAAATCCTTTCGATCCAAATGTGCCCTTTTACAATAAATCTATTACAGGCTCTTTTTCAGAACCGACTGACTGTGCAGTAGATTTTGTCAAAGCAGCGACAAGGATGTTAAACGATATCTACAAAGAAGGAATTAAATATAAGAAGTGCGGCGTAGTATTGACATGTTTAGAGCCGAAGTCTGGCCATACTTATGACTTGCTTACTGACTTTAAACAAATAGAGAAAAAGGAATGTTTAATGCAGGCTATAGATGGTATTCACAGCAAATTTGGAAAGAAAAAGGTTGGTGTAGGTCCCTGCTTTATACCGAATCGTAATTGGTCAATGTCGCGGGATAAATTGAGTAGGAATCCATTTCGGTGGGATGAACTGTTGACTATTAAACTTTAAAAAGTAAAATCATTGTAAATATCTAATACCTTGATCTCAATGACAAATATAATTCAATTTAAAAGAAAAAAAGTTTATCGAGGCATTGTGGCTCCTAGTGGAATTATGGCTATTAATGGAAATAGTCTGTTTTTAGAGCGAACATATATACCTGAGGATATTTTTTATTATGTAATGTATTGGGATAAAATTGCTATTCCAACAAGCTCAATAATTCATATGGAATTACCTTTAGAGAATGAGTTAGAGTCATTGGGTATCTTAGAAAGACCAAGTTTACCAGCTATAGGACAAGTAGACGCTGCTAGGCATATTCACTGGACATTTGGTGAAGTGGCTAAAAAAAAATTAAAAGATGACGATTTTGATTGGATTATCCACCATATGTCTGGTGACCCTATTTATCTTCCAGAGCATTCTACAAAAAAGGATACTATACGGCTTAGAATTACTAATGCCTTGCCAATACCGTCGTCTGACGGGAAATTTTCTTTAGACGATTTATTAGAGTTTAAAAATAGAAGGGCTTCTGAACTTGAAGGTTTACACTTAACTATGGATAGGCTATTAAAAAAACTTAATCATGAAGAATTAGATGTAATCCAAAAAACTGAATTAAAAAGATTTGAAAATGCAATTTTGGAGTTAGATAGAACAGTATTTGAGCGTTTTAAAATTATAAAAAAAAGCGATTTTGAAGTTAATATCGACTTAACTGGTGATGCTATTCTAGCACTTGCTATGAATACCCCTGCCCTTATACAAGATTTAAAATCAAACGGTATACCGCTTGCAACTATTGCTACTTCTATACTTTCCGTGTTTTCACTTTCTAGAAAGTATGGAGTTACGCTAAATCAATATAATCATGGTGATTTTAATTTAGAATATATTTCTAGTGCACGTTCAGAAAATATAATATTCTAAATTCCAACCTATTTTGAAAAATCAATAAAAATTGAGCCCTCCTTAGAGGGCTTTTACACAACTGCAGTCCTAAGCAAAGGCTCTTACTCAAGAGCCTTCACAAGCGCGCCATGCCTTGCTTTGCAGTCGTTATATTTTGCAACCGTATCAACTGACCAGATCATTAAATCTTTGCCAGTTGTTCCAGCCAATTCATTTAGATTTGAGCATTGTTGAATAAGATTAGCTGGTATTACCGGCTTTGATAAGATCGTTGATTTGGTACACCCCGTCATCATCAATACAGCTAGACTTATAAACAGGACGCTCCACGATCTTTTGCACTTCACGCTCAATATATTCGACTTTGGTGTTTTGCTCTGCTTTGACTTGTTCATAGTCTGCGCTCACTTTATTGAACTGATTTTGCTTTTCGGCAAGTGCTTTTAAATTCTTGCGCTCAATCTCTTGGATCTGAGACTGACACTTTTGTTCAGCTTCTTTTAGCTGACTAGCTTTGTAATTGAGTACGGCCAAAGATATGGCCAATAAAAAAGCGAGAAACCCAATAATGATTTCTCGCCAATATTTCGCAGCAATAATAAGCCACATCACTGTGCTCCTATACATTTAGCATGTCTTTCAAGCTGTCTAGTCCAAACTCCGTAGCAGCCATTAGAGCGAACTGAACAATCTCTCTTTGCAACATATTTCCATTTCAGCAATGAGTCACAAGCTGCTCTATATTTACCAACTTTTAGATTTTTCAGCATTGATGATCCAGACCATGCACCAATCCCATATTGATAGGTGAAGTCAAGGTATAGGTCGTATTCAGTTTGAGAGATAGGGATATTCAGCAACGTTTTATTAAATGCTTTTGCATCTTTATTCATCGTGAATTTGAGATACTCAAAAGCCTGTTTACGTGTGATTGCTGGATCCGTCATTTTTACGGCGCGGCCATCCGGGTAAAAGGTTGTGCCATTCCCAATCGTTGGCCGGTCCCCTTTAACGGGAATGATCGGCTTAGGCGTATACCCCTCTTTTAAAGCTGTAGCTTGTACCTGCTGATCACTAGGCCCATAAATAAAAAAACCGCCCAAAGCGGCGGTTATTGTTGAACCAATTACGAATAATTTAGTCTTGTTTGACATTACAGTCACCTTTTAACTTTTTAATACGTAGCTCGTATTCTGCCTTGCGCAACTTATGCTCAACCTTCTCACGGCGATTACGCGCCCAAGCGAAATAAAGCTGTACAGCCAAACCAAGTGCAGCAATTACCAAACCACCCCATGCCATAACATCGATTTTGGCTATAAATCCGATAAACGACCCCACCCCAGTAGTTGCTGTTACTTTCTGCGTAATTGTTGCTGCACCAACCCCGAATGCAGACTGAGTTTCAGACATTTTGTCTCTCCAAAATAAAAAACTATAAAAAAAGCCCTAACTTTTAAAAAGTTAGAGCTTGTGATTATTAGCCGCAAGGCTATATAATTAAGACTTAAATAAAATATAATTAACGGTTGATATTTACACCTTTAGCACTAAAATATAACAAAACTTACTACTTTAAACGATTATGAAATTGAAAATCTTTTCCTGTTTTGCTTTAGCATTAATTTTATCTGCCTGCGCTTCACAAACTAAAAATGAAGATATTCAATCCATCAGGTTAGTACCGAAACCTGATATGTCTGGGATGTCGCTTATTCTGTCTTGTGACTTAAATAAACGAGAAGCAAAAGCAACAATAACTAGTCCTGTTGTATTAGAAAAAGAGTTCAGGTTCACAAGTGATAAAGATGAATTGAACCTTTATGCTAAAGTTGCGGATGATCTAAGTGTATTTTCAGAAGAAAATAGCAAAAAGATTCTTAATCTTATCTATGATGCCAATACACTAAAAGTTACGACATCATTCACAAATAATGCCGAATTTGATCTAACCAAGCAAAAGACTGATATTCAAGAAAGACTAAAAGCATGTATTTAACAAAAAGCACCCCAAAGGGGTGCTTTTTTTATGCCTCAGAAGTACTTTGAGTAATCTGGTTTGAATAGTTCCACACCGTATCTTTCCACACATCACGGGCAGCAACACGAATATAATATGGTGTTGTCGCTTGCAATCCTCCGATCGTAGTCGTTACATCCGTACCCTTCCATGTTGGCGGCGTTTGTACTGGATCAAAATTAGGCGTAGTACTTAGCCATACTGCATAATCTTTCAGATCCGGAACTTCGCTAGGAATCCAGCTTACAGTGATAGAGTTAGATGTAGCAGATGTATAAATATTAGTTAATAACGGCGGTACCGGATTACTAATACTCAATTCAGCAAAGGTGCTGATCTGCCCACCATTTTTACTAGCTACACGAATTGTATAAGCACGACCTAAGCCATCCTGTTTAGCCTCTTCTATTGAATAGCTATAATCCGTATTCGTTGTATCAACTTGACGAATCATTACCCCATTCGACCAGACTTGAACACGATACCCATCTGCACCAGTTGCGCTCTGCCACTGAACTTTAAATGTTGTACCAACAAATGGAGACTGCAGTGAAAGTCCTTTAACGCCTGCTGGCCTTCCACCGCTTAACGTATAGCTATACGCCGTGACCTCGTCTAAAGTTTGTTCTTTACGCTCAAGACCATTAAAGCTGGTGAATTTTAAGTAGATCTGTTTGCCGATCAGATTTTCATTAAAGCTATATTCAAAAATTGCTTTATCTAATCGCACAAACTGCTCACCGGCATTATGGCTTTGTGCATCATCAAAACGTCCACGTAAAACGTCACTTAAGGTATATAAGCCTGAACCATTTAATGTGGCCATTTGATAATTAAAATACTCATCGCCCACTTTACAGAGAGTTTGATCTGCCTGAGCATCTTCTAATGTTCCGCTGAAGATCTGACTTGCTGTATTTAGCTCTACCTGCAATGCCGTATCATCAGCATCAATCGCCGTGACAAGCTGGCCATAACGTGCAGAACCATAAATGGTGCCAATCATTTCATAAGTCGTATTATCAAGGCTTGCCCATACGTTACAGCCGCCCCAATTAACACCACCTGAAACTGCCACCCAAACTTGACTCTTACCATCTGTAAGTTCTAAAGGTGGTTCAAATATAGCTGGAGCGTTTATATTACCTGGTGCTTCATTACCACCTTGATAGCCATTTGATGCTTGTAAGTCATATTCAATAGCAGATCTTGAACCTATGGCCAGTTCTTCAGCCGTAATAGTCAAACGCCCTTCCTCATCCTCTTCAACTCGTGTAATCCGGACAGGAAATTTAACTAGGCCTAAAGCTGTATCAGTAAGCGTGACTATATCCATTGGCTCTAAACGGCAGTACTTCCAACCTAAATCAAACTCGTACTCATTACGTACATACAATAAACGCTGTAATCGAAGTTGAGCAGCATGACGGGCAATTTTAGGCTCACAAAAGAAATGGTTTTCTACTGGATCCTCAGTTCGTAAACCAAACATCTCAATATTTGCCTGATCTTTTGCTTCCGTTGTTTCGGTGTTGTACTGGTTATATCGATTAACATACTCAAGCTGAACATGATTATATGCATCAGTATCGCGACTACGGCGAACTCGCACCGGCTCCTCATCACCTATAAAGTCATCATCAGTTAAGTGATAAACCGGTGTGAGATCCGGAGTAAATGTCACGCCATTTCCAGTAATTGCAGAGTCACCAAATGAACGGATCTTTAAACCATCAGGACTTGGTACCACAGCACAATTTACTGCTTCGACTATCTCATTAATTGTTTCATAAGCTGGGCGTTGTTCAGTAAAGGCTGGACTAATTAAGAGATTGGCCGCACGACAATAGGTCCGAAATTCTTCTAAATCCGCCATATTTAAATTAGGCGCAGCACCATACCGTGGGTGAGTAATAAAGTCTTCAATCACATCAGCGGGATTAGCATCATCAATGGTATCCGACAAAGTAATGGTACTGATCACTTCAAAGTTATGGTTTGAAAGACTGGCGCTATTACCCATCTCGTAATTGGCAGCGGCCACATACCCAAGATAAGGATAGTTAATCGCTTGATCTGGATGTTTTGAGACTAGCCATCCCCACGGCGGATTATTATTCCCATCAAACAGTTCAAACTTTAACTGATCGATTGGATCTAAAGTAATAGATCCTTCCTGCTTTGGCACATACTGCTCTTTGTCTACCCAGATTAGCCCTATCTTTTTAATCTGGTTCTCACATAACCCAAGCATGAGGGAAGCACTATAACTAAAAGTCGTATTACTGGTTTTAGTACCTCCTCCTTTACCACCAGATTTTTGAACCGTGGTATGTGGCGTAGCAATAAAATCTCCGTACCAGAACATATTAGCGGCAACACGAGTTTTCCCGTAAACCAAAGGCTGACAAAGCCCATAAGCCGATTGCTGGATACGCATTGAATTAATACGTGTATCTGACGTACTAATTGTTGTACTACCAAAAACACCACTCATTCTTTTAGCCTCTTCATACGAAAAACCCCGGCAATACGCCGGGCTAAACTTCCTTTTGTTCCATCTTGGATAATGACTCCCTGATGGATATAACTATGAATCACCTGTGGCCATTCAATGACAATCGCACCATGACTGATACACTTGCCGAAGTGATATAAAACAATATCACCCGGTTGTGGAGGTCCTTCAATTGGATCACATACACCGAGGATGAGTTCTAAATAACGTTGCCCCATCTGGTGCATATGCCAGTCAGGTGGATATGGCCGCGGGTCCAAATGGTCCATGAGTCCTACTTTTTCATAGACTTCACAGATTAAAGTTCCGCAATCAACTCCGACACCCTTCACTCGGCCTTGGTGATGATAAGGTGTACCAAGCCATGTAAGCGCTTCTTTTACAGCTTCTTGTCCTGTGCTCACTAGTACTCTCCAAAAAAACAAGCTTAGCGAACGAGTTCAGGCGCATCTATTAAGGCTTGTTGCACCCATCGAGATTGACCTGCTGGGTTTACGTGTAAGTTATCACCACTGTTATATGCCGGATTCCAAGTAAAGCCGTCATTGTTTAATGAAACAGCTTTAGCTAAATCAATATACTTGTAGTTTCCGAAAGCACCGCTGCGGATTTCTTCATCCATTTGATAATGTAAATTAGAAGTAGAGCCACGTGGTACCTGTGTGCAAAGAATAGGTATCGCGCCGATTGCTAACGTATCAGCAATGTTTTGAGCCATATTTGTACGCCAAACATTGATATCGGTATCATTAGTACCCAATGCCCATACAACGTATTTAGGTTTCCATCGCATTAGGTCAAATTCTTTACGCTTAAGGAAATTAGGCGTTTCGTCACCAGACCGAGCAGCAATAGCAGCATCACCATTCATTCGTCGCATATCAACCAGCTGAAATGCCCACGTCATGTTCGGCAAGACATTCGCGGCGCGTTCCTTGTTACTATCGCCAATAAACAAAACATGCAGATCTACAGGATAGAAAGCTTTAAATAGATAATTGTTAAATTTAGCGCTGCCCTGTAGGTGCAAAAAGCCAGCTCTACCATGCATTTGTACATAACGACCTGTCGTGGTGTCAGAATACTCTAGCTTAAAGGTAGCACCAGTCGTTTTATTGATTAGCGATATAATATTAAAGTATCCATTCTTTTCAATTCTTAGCTGGTATTTTGAATTGAGAACAATTGGCTCAATACTAACTTCAGCTACAGAAGTGCCAGCGCTGCTACCATTGTATTTATAAAGAATTAACTTGTTTTGAGTACAATCGATTAATACTGCCCCAGCTCCCGCCTCTGTCTCAATTTGATCGGTACAAAAACCAGTAATAGTTGAAGCGTCCAAGATTGTAATATCGACACTATATTCGCGCTTAGCTAATGCAGAAGAACCAGTAGAAAGTGCTTTGGTAGTCCACGATCCTGTATTAGGCGTAAAGAGTCCTTCATTAACAGTCCACCCTTCTGCTGACCAGTCCGCAGGCAAGCTAGTACCACTAAAACTTTGAGAATCCATTACAGTAGAAAATAATGGAGGACTAACCGTTAATCCTTTATTTTCTAAGGCAGACACTCTGTCCTGTAAATTTAGGCTAGATGTTTCATAAGTGAATTCTGCAGAAATTGGTTGGTTGTTAGTATTCTTGCTGACCTGAACATTTGAATTAAGTTGAATATCTGTAGCTGCGATATAAGAAAAGCCACCAGCAATCCCTACTTGTGCTAATGGTGCATCAATTTCTACAGTTCCAGCAATTAGCGTATAACCATTTTGAGGTACAAAAATTTCGCCAAAATGATCAGAAGTTGCGGTTACAACGCCTGATGAATCAGCCGGCGCAACCACTTGTTTTACAGTAGCTACCTTATATGTACCATCCAAATTTGGCACTAGAACGCAAAGGCGGAACATAACGTTTCTACTAATGCTTCGCGTTGTGTACTTAATCTGCTTAAGCTTTCCAAACTTAGGCAAAGGATCAACATTTCCATAGGCAAAACTAAAACTACCTGATGTTGTAGGAGTGTTTAGTGCACCTTGCTTAAATTCACCAATTGACTCTGTTACTCCATACCCAACTGCTAAACGGGTTAAAGGGTCAATATTTTGAGTTGTGACAAGTTGATTATCTACCAATAAATCAACTTGAAACTCCAGTGAATTTCTAGATCTTGAAATAGTAACTTGTTGACCAACTGTCATTGTCTGGGTAACGATAAAATTTCCTAACGGATCCCCCGAACTTACAGTCTTTCCACGAATAAAAATACCACTCACCCAAGCAAGGCTAACTAAATCATTTTTTTCTACATGAATTGATTCATCTGAAAGATCTATTTCACTTGCTGGATAACCTACATCGTAATAACGCGTTTCAATTAACTTCGCCCCTTTATCCAGAGGGCGATAAAGTTGCACACGGACTCGGCTGGATCCACCCGCCAACTGAGTTCGGATTTTTTTAATAAAACCAGTTTTAGGCATTTGAATCGCGTATGCACTAGGGCCGTCTTGACTAATAAGTGTTGTATTAGAAGTTCCTGTATAGTATCCGACCTGCTGAACTTCATTCGGCGCACTTGTAACAGCGTTCGCTACAGATTCTTTAATCTGCTCAACTGCAGTACCTTGAGCTTCGATCTCATGTAGATAATCAATAATATCTCCGAGACCTTTTTTAAATTGTGACTCAGTGACACTAGGCCCTATCATTGCGTTTTTATCTGGAACAGTCATACATTTTTCCCAAATGAAAAACCCTGCAAAAAGCAGGGTTATAGAGGTTTTCTAAATTTAGTTAAACTGAAGTTTCTGGAACTGGAACATATGGTGAACCACGGAACCGAGCACGATTGTTAAATCGATTGGAGCAAGTTTCTAAACGCTTATCACATCCCGGATAGACACGAATTGCTTCACCAATTGCTGGCATTTCTAAAAGCGGCAAAGTTAGAAGTAATGCACCTGTTTCATGTAAGCGTACAGTGCGTTTAATTCCAATATTTACCCCCTCTAAAAACTCTACAACACCTTGCGTAAACCACCCTTGTGGCTGGCTTAGCTCACAAAGAATCCTGTTAGGCGTGCTATTTGCTGCAATAGTGGTATTGACGGCAAAATCAGCACTACGTAAACCACAAGCGCTATCAAACAAGGTGTTTAAGCAACCCGGTTGATAAAGGTTGCGTGGCATCTGAAGTTTTAATCCATCAACATCCGAAACCACACTGGCTTTAATTTCGTAACGGTCAAACTCTGGCTCTACAATTCGACCTTCAAATAAAACCAATGTGCCGGCACTTGTATCCGTTGGTGTCTGAGCATCCATAAAAATACGTTCTAATTTAAACCGTGCACCATCAAGAACACCATTATGAAAAGCCTGAGTTACTGGCACTTCACCAAATTTAGTACTCTCATTAGTACCAATCGTGATAGATAAATTATCTACTTCAATGCCCAAAGAAAGACTAATACCCTCACGGCTTATAATTGGACCTTGTGACGAAAATACTTTACCGCCCACGGTTAAATCAAAGTCATAATTTGTAAATCGATACTCAATGCCCTGAATCGTGGTAATTGTATATAGATCTGCCATTATGAATTGATTAGCATCTAATAAGGCAATAAGTTTCGGGGAAGCTTGTCTCATATCTTATTTCCTAGTGAACCAATCAATTCAACCTTTCCGGCTTTCCACAACTTGTCCATAAAATTGACAAACTCTTGCTCATCATCTTTAAAGCGGCACCGATAATAGAATGTTCCTGAAACAGTGACTTCGATACCTTCTTCAATCGGTTCGGAAACTTCATACTTACCATCTGGAGTAATTTGTGCTGTTGCCTTACTCCACATAAGTTTTTCAGTGTTTGTGCTCCACATATTTTTACTGGCCAACTTATTCCACATGTTCGGATCAACATTTCCAATGATCTTGGCTTCAGTATTATTTAATGGAATCTGACTGGTATAGAGGGTTTTATAAAGCTGAAAAGATGTCGTTATACCATCACCTGTAAAGGTGCAGTTAAACTCAAAATCATCTGGCATTTTGAAAAGAAACGAATCAAAAGCACCACGGCGCTCTAAAAAGAAACCCTCTAACTGTTGAAACTCTTTTCTTCCTTTGTTTTCCCGTAAGAACGCATAGGACATTGAAATTTCATACTTGGGTACAGCCTGATAACTTGCCCGTAATTCTCGACCATTTATGGATGTCATAATTTTGGTATTAAAAATGGGACTCTTTGACAAGTCCCACTCTAAACCGGGTAATTCGGGGTATAAAATATCTGACAAAGTTGTCTCCTTATTTCCCAAAACTTCGGTTATAGCCTTTAAGTCCACCAGCCAAATCACGGCCATGTTTCTTCATAAAGTCTCTAACTCCTTTGGCATCAATGGCACTAATATTGAAAACAGTGGTACCACCTCCCCCACCTTCAGCAACCGCAGCAGCTCCAAAACTTGCCCCATTGCGTAATGCGTTACCCATTTCACGAATGGTATTTGCATGTTGAGACGGTAAAACCATCTCATCTTCATGAAGCTGTGTAATTGGGTTAACACCAGATGGAATGTCGTAACCGCCTCGAGCAGATTTGATCTTGCCCGCAAGACCTGCCACTAAACCAAATGCAGCTGCACCAGCACCAACGGCGAGAATTGGACCGACATACGGAATTGCAACCATGGCTTTAAAAGCCCCCGCCATTGCCTCCCATGCAGACATCATGATGCCTTTGATAGCTTCAGCAGCCTTTAAGCCTAAACGGGCCAAACCACCTGCAGCCGTTACGCTGGTACGTGTTGCTTCACCTGCAATAGTTGCCCCTGTTTGAGCAGCTTGGCCAGAAGCTTCGGCCGCCGTTTCTGCACCAACGAAACCAAGCTTTCTAGCTAACTTAATTGCTTGGATTCTGAGCCAACCTTGAAGCTCTTTAGTAGCTGTTTGCAAGGCAAATTGCCCCATGTCAGCTAGAACTGCTTTAGTTGCATTACTCCAAGTCAGAGTACCATTCATAAGAGACTGAATGCCCTGATCCCAAAGGTTAGAAAGACGAGATGTAAACCCACCAAACTTAGCCTCAAAGTCCTTCATTTCCGCATCACTGATTAAGCCCATAGACTTAGTGTCAGCAACTTTCTGATCTGTCTCTAAATCAGAAATATTGTTAGTGATTTGGTTTTGATTGCCTTGCTTGCCAGTAATACCGGTTTGCTCATTCTCAAGTGCCAAACGCTCTAAAAGACCTTGCCGTTTAATTTCACGTAACTGATCTTCTAGTTGTTTTTCCAACTGGACTTTTCGTACATTCGAAATTTTCTTGGCATCAAACTCGGCTTGAATTCGTGCCGATTCAATTTCATAAAGGCGCTGTGCTTGCTGTTGATAATTGTCTATCTGTTCTTCACGAGCTTTTTTGTATTCCTCAAACTCTTTTAAACGAATAGCAATGATCTTGTCTGAAGCATCCTTTTCGGCTTTGACTTTTGCAGCGGCTTTTTCATCTGCAGTCATCTTGGATTTTTCAATCTCATCTAATGCCTTTTGCAGATCTAAAGCGACTTTCTTTTCTTCGGATGCATATTTATACCGAATATCGGCAAGTGCTTTAGCTGCTTGTTCAGCTTGGCGCTGACGCTCTTTAGCTTCCTGCTCAGCCTTAGATTTAGCTGATGATTTAGAACCGCCTTTCTCGTCTTTTTCACCAGTACCAATTCCTAACTTTGTATTAGGTGGTGCAGTCCCTAAACCAAGCTTTGGTGGTTTTGGCGGTTCAACTGGTTTGGTCGGATCCTTAAACACATAGTTGGTAATCTTCTGATTACCCGCTGTAGTAACCTCAAGAATTCGCTTTCCTGCTGTGACAAGTGAATTGGCTGCTGTAGTGGCTCCCGCATTCCAAGAGTTTTTCAGGTCAGCCATGCGACCCTTCATTTGATTAGTGTATCGATCAGTAATACTACCAAGCTGAGATAAACCACCCTCCCATGCAGCTTTTGCGCCTGAGAAGTTAAAATGGAGGATATTATTTACAACGCTACCAAATGTTTGAAACTTAACCTGTAGTACATCCAGACCATATTGAATAGTACTTCGTACCATATCAAAGCCAGCCATAAGGCCATTAAATGCAATGATTAATGCTTGGCAGACCGTAACAACAACGGCGCGAATGATTGCAAAAGCAGATTGCACACCTACCTGAAAGCCTGTAACGATTACTCCTAACGCACGCAAAGCTACAGAAATTGCATCCATAAAACTTATCTGCGTATTTGCATCATCACCAATATTTCCTGTTAAGTCGTTCCATATCGCTGCAATAGTTGTAAATTGCTCACTTAAAATAGAATAGAGGCTTTCAAAGATGCCAATAATCGACTTAATTGAATCATCGATGGCATCTTTAGATTCTACAGCGAAGGTAAGAAATTGATTTGCCAATTCTGTAAGGGCTGGGGCTGCTTGAGCTGCAATTCGTGTAAGTACACCTTGTAAGGTTGTTTGTACTGTTTCTAAAGCAGTATTAAACTCTTTGGTTGCAGATATTGCATCTTCACTCATGATTACACCTAAATCATGAGCTTGCTTTGCATATTCCTTTAACTTCTGACCGTTATTATCAAGTAATGGCGCTAATAGTGTTGCATCGTTTGCGATGGCTTCCATATAGAAAGTCATCTCAGCCTGTGAAACATTCGCCTTCTGTAAAGTCTGATAATACTTTTCTAAGATTTGCGGACCAGATAAGCCCTTAAATTGTTGGGCAGTTACACCAACTTTTGGAGCGATCTTTTCAAAGAAATCAGCCATTTCACCGCCGCCAGTTTGCATGAAGTCACCAAACTTATCGTTAACATCTTTCATGATGTCCGATAGCTTATCCTGCTCCACGTTTACCTTTTTGGCAGCAAATGCCCATTCTTGAAATTCTATGGTATTGGCATTTGCTAATCTGGCTTGGATCTCTAACTCTTTTGAAGCTTTACCTACCGAAGATACAAGATCCGGTATAGCTGCTACTGCCTCAGCTGCACTTCTTGCTATTTCTTGACCAATACCAAGAAAGAAGCCACCTCTTACTAACGATAACCCATTAGTCAGCGAGCTCTTAATATCATTGCCTACTGTCTTGAACTTTTCTGAAAGATTTGAGGCAAAGCCATTTAGCTCTGACCGTAGATTTGAAAGATCAAGCTTAAAATCGATGTTGTGCCCAGTACTTTCAATCTTCTTGGCGGAATCTGAAACTATTTTTTCTGCATCTTGCATACCTTCCTTTAACTCGGAAGTTTTTGCTCCAACATGCACCTCGACACGGTTATTATTTGCCATACACACCTCATAGGCATAAAAAAACCTTGCCGATGCAAGGTAAATTTAATAAATAAAAAACCCCGTGTGAACGGGGTCTTATTTGATGACTATTTATTGAATTACAACTAAGTCCGTTATACCGCAGCTGGAAGAAGCGGCTTGTGAGTGAATGAATCCCATATTGAATTCTTTAACTTTTTTTGTTTGTCCAGCTTTTACAATTTCGTAAATTACACGACTATTGCTATCTATTTTTGTCTTACTATTTGAGTAATGCTCACACTCTACAGTTATGTCTTTAATGTCATATTTACTATTATTTTTGATTGTAAAATCAACAAGCATGACACTATCGAACCCACCTTTTGACCAGTCATAATCCAGTACAGTGTTTTTTAGAGCATCTTCTTTAGGTGACAATTCTCTAGTGCTATTAGATGAAGAAGTACCCTCACCTCCACCAGCAATAATGCCAATAATAAAAAGAATAACAAAACCTAAAAATATCCACTTTAAAATAGAGCGTTTTTTTACTTTAGCCCCACAACTTGGACAGTTTTTTGCTTGTGTACTAACCTGAGCCCCACACTCTTTACAATTAGTTAAAGCCATTGATTTATCCTTATAAAGTTTTAATTAACAAACTTTAACTAACGCTTACACATAATGCAAATAGGGCAGCCTTAACCACCCTGTGGGAAACCTTCTAAAAATTGCAACATATCGTCTTCATCATCATCTGAAACGGTTATTGCTGGGTCTGTCTCTTCAATACCTGCGAAAGCTTCCAAGATTCGACAAAGACGTTGTATTCCTATATGTGCGGGAGGGTTACTTTGCTGATACGCACTTAGCGCTCTTAGTCTGGGTAAATCCATTTCATTACGTACGTAGTCGTAATCTTTGCCAATTGTCAGCACTAAATGCGTGTAGAGCTCCTCCCAGTTTATTCCCCCGAGCTTTCACCTGTGGGTTTACCTGTATATTCCAAGCCGGATGTTTTAGTTACTAGGGCTAAAACTTCTTCCATGTTACCCATATCTAAGAGCTCATCAGAAACATATTCACGGGTAATATCCGGGTAATTCCGTTTTAAACAAACATGCGCCATGTCCACAATTACAGATGCTGGAACATTGTTTGAGCTTAATTGTTCTTGGAAACGCTCAATCGTACCCAATGGTGCCGGAGCAAAAATCCAAGTCTGACCAGCAATCTCTTTACTATTACCACGCGGGTTATCAACTTGCTTAAATTGCATCTGGTATTACTCCGATAAGTCGATTTTGAAAACACGGTTAAGATCGTCAGCCATGGGCTGGAATTCAAACTCAGGAATATCGTAATCGTCCTGTTTTGAACTAAATCCAAGTTTGTTACTGGTACAACGGAAGAAATTCATGTGCATGAACTTACCTTTGTAGTCACGTTGAAGGTCAACGGCAAACTCTGGGGTATAGCCCATATCTAGGTTTGAGACAGTGATTGACTTAGCACCCGCCACCATTGCTGAATAACGGAAGTTAATAAATACCGTTTTACCTGCATCTGCAGCAGCAAATGTATAAGCACCGGTTGCCGCATCTACACTGTATTGTCCGGTTGCTGGCGCCGACGCTACACGTTTAAGTGGGATTGCTTTAGCATCTGTTACGCCTAGATCCTTTACATATGTACCGCTGTTAGGAACAACCGGTGTAACAGTACCACCAGCCGGAATCACTTCACCATTAATGGTTTGGGAAACTGTTTCAATTCCACCTTCAGCAACAACTCCACCGAAGAAGATGGAATTTAACAAGGTACCGTTAATACGCCCGAAAGAAGCTTTACATTTAATGGTACCTTTACCGCGTGCTGCATCTACAGCGAATTGACCACGACCAAAAAGCTCTTTTAAGTCATAGCTAATATCTACACCAACGGATTGCATCACCCCTACTTCAACTGGTGTGGGATTACTAATCGGTTGCCCATAAACATCTTGAATCGGTGTAGCAAAGATCTTGCCGGCACCAAATAAATACTGAGCCATTTATTTTGACCTCTCTAAAATGACAAAACCGCCATCGAGGCGGTCATAAAATGAATGTTTTGTTAATTGGTTGTAAGGATCCGAATAGGGATAATGGCAATCGCCTGATCATCCAGCATGTTTTCTACTGCTTCATACACTTCTATTGTGCCTTCAATCCAGCAATGCTCAACCAAACCTCCTAAGGTCTGACACTCATTAAAATCTGGATGATCTGGCTGAATAGCTTCTCGTACACAATCGATGAATATATTCATCTGCGATGATGGAGGTTTAGCTCTATCAGCCTCATGGATATAGAGATAGACCTCAGCAGCAAGTTCAACTTTTGAATCCATACCATGTACAGGTACTTCCTGCTGATTGCCTTGTGTAATAAACATTGCAGGTCGTTCATGAGGCAATACATTACTAAAGTGACGTAAACGGCGACTCACCGTAATCAATCCTTCTACCCTTGTACTTAACCTTTCAAACAACGCCTGATAGATTGCTTCGCTATCCACCTGCTATACCTCGCTCAATTGCTGCATCAATATTTTTCGGCACAATCTTGGCCACGATATCCAGTGAATCACGCATGAACCGCAATTCCCTAATACGTACATTCCTTGAATGGGCCTTAATATTGACCTGAACCGGCGAAATAGGCCGGCCAAACGCCTGCTTAATTGTCCTTAGGTGTGCTTTAACACCCAAAGCTCCATTTAGGCCAAACTCATGTGCAGGTGCATAAGGGACCAAAGCACCACCAGCGCCTACGGTTCCCTCTATGGAATCCTTATCCTCATCCACCTTTGATGAAACGGATCCACGCAAGCGGCCTGACTGAACTTTAAGTCGTTGGCCACTTAACATGTCTTCCTGAACAATCCGCTGTAAGCGCAAAGTAAGAGCGTTAATCGTGCGTCTTATTTCAAACCTAACGCGATTATTCATCTCATCAAAATTGACCTGAGTATCAACACGATAATCGCTCATAGCTTAATTACTCTTTAGCAGATGCTGCAGATTTCTTTGGTTCAACCAATTCAACATAACGCTCAAAACCCAAGGGTTTTAAAATATGGATAATGTCGTCTTCAGATTCTAAAACACCGTTTTTGATATCTAGGTTTTGCCCAGCAATAACGATTTTGGTTGGCTTGTAACCTTCTGGTGCCTGATATTTAAAAGGCATGGGATTCTCCTATACAACAAAAGCGCCAACACCTAAACGGTTAGGGTTCGTGCCTTCATCATCGATTGGAATGGAATTTTTTAACGCAAGGTAGCGCTGGCCATACATGCTGAGATCATAGAAAGCTTCTTTCGATGATCGTGAATAACTCACACTTTGGCCCGCAATTGTCATGCTCGATGCGGTACCAAAAGCAGCACCATTGCCGCTTACGGTACCTACTTTAAGAATGTGTGCTGCATATAGACCTACAGCACGTTCCTTTAATGCCCCAAACTCAATTTGAGAGACAACCAGATCTGCTTCTTCTAATGCATCCTGAATTCTCTCATCTTGCAAAGACATTAAACTCGAGTCAGTCGAGAACTTCTGGCGAAACGTTTGTACGTCCATATATCCACCTTATTCCTTAGCCTGATCTAACTTCGCTTGTAGCTGCTCAAGTGTTTCATCATCACTAAACGTTACTTCAAGCGCTGCTAATTCAGCTTTCACGGTGGCCAAAGCAGCTTCATCAGTTGGCTTTTGCTGCTCACCTGCTGCATCGTTTTGCTTGCCGCCTTTGCCACCACGACCACCAGTTTTCCCTGCTGCTTTTGGTTCATCATCCGCAATTTCCTGAACTTCAAGTTCACCGATATCAATAAGATGTTTAGCAAACTTATTTTTAGTGAGCTTCTTGTGCGCTTCTTCATCCACAAGAGTTGGTGTGCCTGTAGGCAAAACAGCAATACCAGAAAAAACAAAAGCGGCCTGTAAGCCGCTATAAATATAAGAATATTTCATACTGTTTTAATCCTTACACGTGATCCAAGTAACGGAGAGAATCAACACGCTTCAACCATACGCCTTGATATTTGTAGTGACCAGGCACTTTAATATCTACGCCAACTGGTTGAGCAGCTAAGAAAGTCACATCATTACATTTCATTTGAATGCATGACGGATCACGGCGGTAAATAATAGAACGGTCAGCCCCTGCCGTACCTTTACCATTTGAACGGCCTAAACCACGGATCGTTAATGGCTTACCTTGTGATGCGAAGATGTTATTTTCTTCAATGAATTTCAAGAATGTCTTACCGCCAGAATCAGCAACTACACGGGTAGAAAGGTGTAGGTACTGGTTTGATGCCATTAAATAAGTATCTGGTTGTACAGATGCATCCCCATCGATAAGATTTTCAGCATCTGCCAAGCTTGCGTTGAAGTCACTTAAAACTTCTTCAATGGTTGCAGTAGCCCAGTTATGTTGGGCTGTAACAATTGTTACACCAGTCTGATTTAAGAAACCCTTAACCCCTGTAAGTGCATTGCCATACCATGCAATGTTGCTTAAGTGTTTTTCTGCAGCAAGACGAGCTGCCTCTACTTTATCTGCTTCAAGTGCTAAATTTAATTTTTGAGCTGCTTCTAACTCCAGCACTGAATACATATAACCAATTGTGCCGACCTTCACTGGCAATTGAACAGTATCATATTCAACTTCGGCCAAAGGAATATCATTACCAGTTCCTGAATGATCTTTACCCAAACCCACACCCTTCTTACGGCTTAGGATTTCTCCTCCACCATATACAGCACTGACAGGTTTAACAGGAATGTATTTAGCGTAATCCATCACTTGCTGAAGCTGAGGATCCATTTCGTTAAATTCTTCCAATTTAACGAATAATTGGGCTAAAGCATCAAGGTTAAATGCATCACCAATATTTGCTTGAACCATTTGAGCTACTGGTGTTAAACGTAGCTTCATTGCTGCCAATTTACTCATAATTATTATGCCCCACGTAATCGAACAGCTGCTAAGCCCTGTTCATTTGAAATTGTTTCCCAAGATGCGTTTGGCAACTCTGTACCATCTGTTGCTGTTGGGGATAAAGAACCTAACGGCGCTGCTGTGGTCCCGTTAGCTGTTTTGACATAAACCTTTGCGTTGATGTCTGTAACTGGTGCAGTGACCTTCACATAAATCGAGCCGATCGTCATAACCGGTGCTACATCAGTAGCCTTATAGGCTTCTTTCCCATCTGCCGTTTTACCTGATTTACCTACGCCGTGACGTACGATAATTCCAAACTTGGTATTAGTTGCACCAGTTACCGCTGAAACTGTTTTTCCGTCAGTACTTCGTACAACCACATCACCATCATTCACCAAGCTGGCACCACCTACAGGAAGGGATAAAATATCCTCTGGGCCAATGAGGTGAAATTTCATACCTGGTGCGGCATCGTATTGCTTAACCATGATTTACATCCCCTTAGATTGTTTTGTATGCGTTTTCTTTGCTGTAGGTCTTTTCTTCCCCACCACCTGCAGGCTTACCATCACCAGCATTAATTTGCTGTTGCTGGTGAAGTGCATCACCTACAGGATTAGATGGGTGTGTACCTTTTACAGCAGACAAAGCGCGGAAAGTTGTATCGATCTGGTCCGGCTTAGCATCGCCTACCGATACGCTACCTAATAAGGCGGTTACCAATGCATCACCCGCTTTAGCCGCAATTACATCGCGCTTGATTTGCTCACAAGTGCAGCCTTCGGTTTTAACTGTTGGCACCAATGCTTTAGCATCGGCAATCACAGCAGCACGTTCGGTAGCAGCTTGTTCAAGTTTTTCAGGCGTCATCTGGTTCTTTTCCAGATCACCGACTTTCTGCTCAAGCGTGGTTTTATCGGTATGCAATTGATCTACGACCGCTTGAACGGCGTTTAGTTCATCACCGATAGAAAATTGCTTATCACCAACTTTAAGTTTTGCAGCCTTCAAGTTTTCCAACTGCTCTTGTTGCTGCTTTAATGCATCCGCCAAGGGCTTGTTATCGCCAATATCAAAACGAATACCGTTTACACTTACTTCCATTGTTTTATTCCCCTTAGGTGGAGTTTGCTTTTGGTCACCGATGCGGCAATCACCACCGCAACGGCCATATTTAACTAGCGCCATGTGGTCGCCATTAAAATTGATAAATTTGGCTTGGTAAGGCGTTCCATCTGGTGCCGTACCTTGTTCAACTACAAATAAAGCTCCATAGCCAAGAGACATTTCTAATCGTTCATTACTTTGAATTAGATCAATGCTGACCTTGTCTTTAATGAGCAAATCACCCACCAAATAATCGCCTTCCTGTCGGACGTTCTCACAATAGCCAATGTGATAATCCTTCCAGTTAGATGCATTAATTTCATTCTTAGGTGGGTGATAGTCAGTGACGTCTACACCGTTAAAACTTTTTATTGTCTCGGGCTTAAAAAGCTCATCCGCTGGCGTATAGACATTAATGATTTGATCAGGTGAGTAACCTTCTAATGATGGGAACTCATACGCATAGTACTGGCGTACCTGAGGTGCTTTAGCTAAGCGAACATTGATACATTTCAGATATCCTTCTCGGGTAAATGAACGTGTGGATTCACTTGGAGCAAAATCACCTACTTTGAAGCGGTAAATGTTTTTCATAAATTGCGCTCAATAAAAAACCCAC
Organism: Acinetobacter sp. 742879; assembly: GCF_000588535.1. Classification (NCBI taxonomy): domain Bacteria; kingdom Pseudomonadati; phylum Pseudomonadota; class Gammaproteobacteria; order Moraxellales; family Moraxellaceae; genus Acinetobacter; species Acinetobacter sp. 742879. The sequence goes on from NZ_JFYC01000014.1 coordinate 43,550, forward strand.
CATAAGGTGGGTTTTATTTTTTGACAGTTTGTTTATAAATTTTTAAAGCTTACACAGCCTTTTCCAAAGGAAGCTATGGTACATAGTTGATCACTTGTGAACTTTCTATCTATAAGATCTATTGTGATTCGAGCACCTTTGTTTGAGGCATAACTCGCTATAGTTGATAATTGGTCATGGGTATAAGATTTAGCATTTAATTCTAATCCTCCACCATAAGAAGCAATTTGACATAACTGATCAACGGTATACATTACAATTCCTTTTAGAAATAATATTTTAATTTAACAAAGTCTATTATTTAATCAATCAAAATATCCTAAAAGTAAAGTCATCATCCATGAAGCGGTAAATATGCTTCATAAATTTTATCGAAATAAAAACCACCTGTTTAGGTGGTTCTTTAAAAGAGTAAGAATTAAACTAAGTAGAAAATAAAATAGGTTATATAGATGAATCCTCTTATTAATTTATGGGACTGGATAGGCTGTAATTCAGGTCAATTGCAAACCCTATTGGGTATTTTTGCTATAGCGTTGGCAATTAAAGCTGCCGCATATGCAAGAGAACAAATAAAATATGCAAGAGAACAAATACAAATTGCTAATGATCAACAAGCAGAAGATCTGAGATTAACAGCTTTTAATTTAAAATTATCCGTATTAACAATTGTTTATGAATGCAAAGAATTAATATATTCAATTGAGCATAAGCATAAAAAATTAGAAGAAACTTTTACTCAATTTGCAAATATATTTAATTTAACAATTAATGACAAAATGCCAGGTAGTGAATATAGCTTTGCTGAATACATTAAAAATCCTTTGAATGAATTGAAAAGTCCAAAAGATGTGGTAAATCGATTAATTGAACAACTAACCAATAAAGATACTTCAGTTAGTCATAAAGATTTAGAAATGTATTTAGAACATCTAATCCCCATTAAAGGTAAAATTCATAGTGCTAACGAAGGATATGACAGAAGAGTAGAAGATATACAGAAAATAATCGATTCTATTCAATCAAAATATCCTCATAGTTAGGTAATGCCGTGCAACGACACCGAATAGGCTGACCGGGATGTCCTCCATCTGGCGGTGAATCCCATCTGAATGTCTTGCCCTGCTTATGTTGGTGGTCTGGCCTTACACGCTCATCTTTAGCCGTTTGCCATGTGTATGTCTCAACACCCATTGAAAGCTGTCTAGCTTGGTTAATTTGGCCGTTAATCTTGCCCATCTGATCACTAGCAATAAGACGTGCTCGATAATCAGTAGATAACCCTAGTTGCTTAATAGCTTTGGCCAACTCTTCATTTGTTTGGCCAGTCTGCAAAGCGTTGGTAATTAATACTTCAAGCTTATCGGCGTATTGCTGAGGAATAGACTTAATCAAACTGACATTTGCCGTGATGTTTAGATCTACCTCGTCCTGAATATCAGCAGCTCTATAGAACGGCGTTAGATCCACGCCAATAATTGTTTTGGTGTGCTCTGCAATTTGCTTGTCTACTTCCTTTTGGGTGTCAGTCACAACTTTCGTGGCCAAAGGTCGAGAAATCTCAACAACATACTTTGTGAGCTTTTCCCTAAAGGCCATCATCATGTCCGAGAACCATGCATCACCGATATTCTGGCCAACTGTAGGAATAACTAAATCCTTAGTTTGTTCCTGACAGTACTTTGAAATAGCTAATAATTGCCGTGTGTAATAAAGCTCAACACGGCGATTTACGTGCACGGCTCTAGGCTTGGAAGCTTTACGACCTTTTTTACGTTTCTTCGCCTGCTGGAGGTGTGGTTTCAGGATCTGAATTATCGTCGTCATTTCGCTTCACCATTATTTCAAGCTCTTTGATATGTTCTTCATCAATCACTGAATAAACACCATCAATGAGTAGCTGCCGTGCTATTTGTGGCTCTGTAATGATGCCCATCTCTAAATATTTAGCATCCCGTTCGGCGTTAGCTTTCTCAACCTCAGAACGCACCTTAGCGTCTAATTGCCATAACGGGTTAAACACAACATCTAAACTTGGAATCTGACGTCCAAATGTAGTTTGAACAATTACCCTTAAAAGCTTCATCATGAATGGCTTTAAGGACCATGTTTGCTTAGTTGCGATACTGTCATAATAGTTACGTGTGTCATGCTCGCCAGTTGCGTTCATGCCTGCAGGTGATTGCCCGAATAAAATCGTATATGGCATATCGGCAGCACCAGCAGCTTGGATAGAGAATTCACGCATAAGATCTGGCAAACCGCCAAAGCTATATGACTTAGAGTCATATTCCTCTTCTGCATCAAGCACGATCATGCCATTTAAACCTTTAAGCAATCCGACACTAAGAAAACGTTCAGCAACTGCTTGCATGTCAGCTTTAATCTTATCCACGAGACCGGGTGTTCTAATCACGTCAATTTTTGATTCATGCACAAGACTTGCTGAGGCTTTCTTAACAGCGGCATGATCAAGCAGATCTTCATAAACTTCCTGCAAAACACTTACCGGCTCTTCATTAACTACATCGGCATGGCCAAACTTATATAAGCGGGTATGGTGGATCCTTTGAGTTGATTTCCCGTCCAGCTTTAACTTATAAAATTCAGGCTGCTTTAAAAGTCCACCTGCCTCCTTAGGCGATAAGTATTTACTGGTATCAGCTTCAATGTACTTTTTCTTAAGCACAGTGAAAAACTCTAAACGACCAACGCCTAACTTGTTTAAATCAAACGGTTGATCTAGGTTGCCGCCGTCTACAGTCCCTAGAAGCACATAGCAAACACCATATAAGCGAGAAAGGACCAAACTAGATAAGAGCACCCCATCTAGGTTAAAAGCCTTACACGCCTCTTTAAGCTTCAATAAATCGCTATCCTGAATCCCTTCATAGAACCAACCAGCTCGAAGCATGTCACTTGCTGGGCGGTTGACAATACGCTTAGCTAACCAGTGTTGATAAACCGCTTCTAATTGCTCATCAGGAATAACTTTCTTAACGAAAGAACCGTGTGATGCCTTGTCACGTTCGGTACCAATATTTGAGACAAAGTTTGTATACGCCCCTGCATCGCCAATTGCATCGGACTTTTTATCTTCAGCCATAATTTCCTCTAATCAAATACAGTTGGCTTGCTTGCTAATGAATCGTTAATTGCATCAATGGTTGGGTCCCATTGGTCGTCATGGTCATGTGTCCAATCGGCCGTGAGCCCTTCAATTTCTTCAATGTAGTTCAAAAGCCATGGTGCGTTTGCAGGTAACCAAACGCGCTGATCTTCAACATAAAGAATGACGTCCATTGTCCGTGACAACTTGTCTTCATCCCGCTGAATTGCCCTAATAGGTAATGTAGTTTCCCTAGAAATAGATTGAATTAATCCAGTACCACTTGCTTTATCTTCTACGGCCATATAACGAAGCTTGCCGATCTTGGTGTTGCTATCCTTATGCTTATTGATAAAGGCTTTAGCCTCCTTCAAAAGCTCAGGTGCTTCCCATTTCCCACGCTTCACATCAATGATGTAAAGGTTATTGTCATAGCCAAGACCAGCACATAAGAACACCGAGAAGTCATTATGCTTTTTGACCTTCTGAGCAGTATCGGCCCATACAGCCCGCCACTTAAGAACTGGTAAGTCTAGATAACGTGGGAACCATTCAGCCTTAACCAGATCACCCCCCAGCTTTTTAGGAGCCTGCTGATATTGGCTTGCAAACGTATAACGGGAAACTGTTGCGCCGTCTTTATCCTGTCCGCCTTGTTCGAGTTGCAATAGCGATTGCAATGATTCTTTTAATGGCCAATAGCTTTGACGGCCTTTCGCATCACGCTCAACATCATGTGGAATTTTGTTTTGTATTTTTTCAGGCAACTTACTAATGTACTCATCATCAATAAGCGCAGGAATACTGATCTGTTCCCATTCACCAGGTACATTACCAGTCATCACAAAGTTGGTCGGATCCTCAACGTGCAAACGCTGCATGATCAGAATAATTGGCGTGTCAGATTTAGCTTTACGCGAGTTGACCGTGTTTAATATCTTACGGTTAGCTTTACGTCTTGCTGTCTGGCTAAATGCATCCTCAGGCTTTAATGGGTCATCGAGAATAATTGCACCGGTAAAGCCTTCATCCGCTAATGTACCAGCACGGCGACCTGTGACCTGCCCACCCATCGAAGCAGAATAAACATGACCTGCGTCATATCCATCGACTGTGGTTTTCCAACTAGACTTAGCATCCGTACTGGTAGAGATCTTTACAGGCCATAAATTCTGAAAGTCTTCCGACTTAACAATATTCCTTGCTGTTGCTGATACATCCTCTACAAGTGACTGCGAGAAAGACAAATACAGAAAGCGCGAACGTGCATTACGCGCTATACCACGGGCAATAAGGTTTGTGAGTAATTCAGTTTTACCACTTCCGGGTGGAACGTTAATAACTAGGTTTTTAACCTTGCCAGCTATTACCTCGTCAATCTTGTCGGCAATATATTCATGATGCCAATTGACCGAAAACTTAAAGCCCATGCGAGGTAAGAAAAAACGCCGTGTAAAGAATAAATGTTCTTTCTCACAGAGTTCACGCTCCAGCTGCATTTCAAGCAGCTTAGTATTTACCTTTGAGTTCATCTAACACCTGCCGTATCTGTTCAGGCGTTGCAACAACTTGTGTGACATGCTCGCTTTGAAGTGGCCCACCACCAGCGCCGGTTAGCTCTGTTTTATTAGTGAATTGCCCGCCAATATCCTGAGCTGCCTGTTTGAGAATATTCATAGCAGCAACACGGTTTCTACTATGTTTTTGATACTGGTTTTCATAGCGCTGCATACGCACCGCTAAATTTGCAATAGGGATTGCCTCAGGCTTACCCAAAAACATTTCGCGAGTCTTTTCAAAATCTTTTCTTAATTCTTCGCTCAGGTTCTCGCCTGCCCGTTTGGTCGGGTCGTATTTCTCACACTGCTGTTTAGTAACTTTTATCCCGTATTCTTGGTTGACGAGCTCAGCAGTTTCTGTGGGTGTATTAAATACGGCAAGTGAGCGAACTATAAAGAGTTTTACCTCTTTTTTTAGAGCCGCCATATCCTCAATCCTGTCAACCTACGTCAACCTAAATAGCCAAAAAAAAGAGCCTTAAGGCTCATCATGTGATAACGCAGTTTCCACAGCATTTTGATATATCTAAATCAGAAACAAACGGCGGGGTTTTAGCGACTTCAATTAGGCGCTTAACGTTTTCATTTGCGCCCCAGCGCTTAACAACACCAATAAACTCTTCCACATCGTGACCAGCTAAATAGTGCTTTGGTAAGCCAGTATGATCACTGTAAATAATCTCACCGTCCGAGTCTCGTTCTACACCGATGTGATAAAGCTCATGTTCAAGCAAAGCACAGAACTCGCTATCGTTTGCCTTTTCACAAAAGCTTGCATCGATTGTGATTAGGTAAATTGGAACGAAACCGAACCAATCACGCATTTGCTGCTCTTGTCGGGCTTTCTTCCAGCCGCCTTGTTGAAACATAACTTTTTCGCATTGGCCTAACACCATGCGTTTAGCTCGTGTGTAAGCAGTAGAAGCCCAAGCAAAAGCCAAGAACCCTTCATTGTCATGAAGCATTTCAGCGATATGGTCGTGATCTGGATTGTGTAGAGGTCCACCAAGCGTTAGAAAATTAGCAACTACCCAGTTTTGTAAATCGGGCGCAGGTATTATACGAATTGCTTCCTCTTCATCTGCTTGGTCAATAAAATCAGTTGGAGGAAATGGTCTGATCTGATCCATTAAATATTTGCCTCTTTAAATTTTTTAGCCACTGACTAGCGTATTCAGTCCGTAGCTGCAAAGGTCCAGATTCATCAATGCGGCATCTTGAAGCCGTCTCTATGCGTACTACTGTGTATCCCATCTCTTCAGCCACATCGTAACGATCAAGACTCCAAGCTTTGTTTTTAAGCTTACCCTTACGTCCACCCGACCAAGGGCCGCCAGCAATTTCCACTAAAATTCGATGTTCAATTAAATGAAAATCAAAACGCCAATGCTTTGTAGATTTAAATTGGAATTTCTTTTCGTATTTAATTTCCAGAACGTCCAAGGCCTGTGTAAATTCTTCTTCTGCCTCTAAGTACTTTTGGGTAGCTTTAGGAAGTGGTCTGGATTTGGGTTTGGTTTTAGGTTCTTTTTTTCTTGTAAGCCAAAAATAATCTTTATCATCCATACCTATAGCTGCTTATAAGAAGCCCTCAGGCTTATTGTTGAGCCGTGCAATTAATTTGTTTTGCTTTGCTATGGCCAAAAAAAATCGCTCATCTAGGTGAGCGATCTGTTCTGTACTTAATCCTTTCGTTGTACAGCTTCCCAAATGATTTAGATCTACTTGAAGCTGTCTAATCTCATACGTGATTTTTTGAAATTCAGTCATACTTACTCCAAAAAGAAAAACCCTACCATAAGGTAGGGTTATTAATACTGTAGGTTTTAAATCTGCTGAACTCTAATCTCTCTATGTCCAAACATATTTACACCATCCTTAACAGATTTAACCAAATATTCTCGATTTGAACCATTTTGTAGAGTCTTGATTAATCGATCTCCAATTCTTATGCCATCTGTAGAGTCACTTGTGAAGATTGTTTCTTCATTATCAATTCTACAAGACTTCAAAGCGCTTCGAGTACCATCATTGGAAATCACAACAAGCTCTTCTGAACCATTAAACAACATATACTTCACCTCTCAATAAATTACTCAATTAGTAAAGCATAAATTTTAACCAGTGTAAAGTATAAGTATTTGATTCTCAATAGTAAATTATTTACTATCGAGAACTAAATCATCAAATTAATTAAAGAAAAACCCCCGCCAATAATCGATATTTAGCGGGGCCATTTGCGCCGTAAAACACTCGGCAATTTGATTTTATTCAGGGCAGTAAGTTCGCCAATCTGAATCTAATTTCTTTCGCTCATAATCATTTAACTCATGATTGCAATAGAGAAAAAATCTTGTGTCATGGTATCTGATTTCATTAGGAGTATAGGTAAAACCATTTGATTGAAACTCATTAGGTATAGAGCCATGATAAGGTAATTTTTCAAACTGGTATTGATCTTCGATATAATCCGCTAAAAATAATTCAATTTTCATTTTATTGACCTCAAGAAAGCAATTGCCCCTTTTTCATTGGTTTCTGTTTGAACAATTGCATAAGTTTCTTCACCCAATGTTTTATTAAAAACTGTGATGCCGTCGTAAGTAACAATATGATTGATATCAAAATCGGAACCTAATGCTTCAATAATTATAAACTCATGTGAAGAATCTGCCGCTGCAAAAAAAGCATAATTTTGGGAGGCATATAAGATTTTATAAGTACCCATTTTTTAATCTCTGATGGAATTAACTATTTTTATATTAATAACACATAAAATAATAAAGCCCATCTATCAAATGGGCTAAAAAGACATTTTGGTGCAACACCTATAACTTCGTCACACCATATCACAAATCTAAACCAAGTGTGCTGCACTGTCAAGATTGCAACACCTCTATTTTTCCATCTAAATATGCTAAGCCTTTATCTATTTCAGCCCGTACTTTAGCTTTACTACATCTGTGCACATTAGCAATGGTTAGATACGACCAATCGTTTTCATAATAAAGTATTAAAAACCAAGCTCTTTCTTGTAGAAACTCTCTATTATCTGAATGCATTTTTGCTAAGAGTTTACTTACTTCTACCGCTTCATGATCTTCTATATTACAAGGCAAAGATACCTTACTCGAACGAACTCTAGTTGTGTCATTTTGGTCAATTAGGGAAGCCAAAGGATTCGCAGAAACTTTAAAACTTGTAGATCTCACCCATAGTCCATATTGTTCTAGCCATTGATGAGCGGAGCGTTTAGACCAGTCCATTACTTTGTTATTTACTTTTGCATTCATCTTTTAACTTCCCTCTATTCAAAACTTTGCAAATCGCCCAAATACAAGCATTGCCGCATCACGTGCATGCTCATTTGTGCGTTTCGTCCACCCTGTTAGTTTTAAAAAATATTTCGCATCAGTTTTGGTTTTGTTTGCAGCTGGATGAATCATCTGATATTTCAGTCCCTGCTCTTTACACCAATCTTCCCAAATCTGAGCATCACGTTTTACCGATCCAATCCCCTCACGCACACCTGCACCACTACGGGCTTGTCGTGCATCGGCATTACCAAACCAAGTACGCAAACGCGCATCTTCAATAAACAACATGAGATTTTCTTTACCGTGGTCGCTTACAAGTTCTAAAACTTTGCTCATAGCTTGGGTAATAGTGAGCGAGCTTACATCTTGAAGCACTCCACCATTACCTTGATCTAAGGCTACAGCGAAGCCTGTATGTACTCCTGTATCAACCCCAATTAAAACTTTACCCATTATTTACTTCCTCCCCCTCTTTTCTCGCCAACCACCACAAAACCACCGCACCGCAAATTGCTGCTGTAAAAAATGAAATGAGTAACCCCCACGCTAAAATCTCGAATTTATTCATACATTCACCCCATCGATTAACTGCTGAATATTTCGAGGAATTGGCATCCCTTCACGGCGGCACATCTCTGCATATTCGTGTGGATTATCAAAAGGATCTGGACCTAGCTCTTGATTAAATTCTGGCTCTTTTTCCTTAGCTTTAAGTTTTTGAACTGGCGCTGGTTTACGGCCATTAATCTTTAACCGCTCCATTAAAGATTTGAGATGCTTTTGCGCTTCGTCATTGCTTACTGGAGTGTGTTCAGGTTCTTTATGCTCTAGTTGTAACGGCGGTGTGTAAAACTCTTGCTGACGGCCCTTTAACTGCGCTTTAGCCACCATCACGTTGTAGGTTCCGAAGAAATTATCTTGAGCTGCTCGCATTTGGCCGGCTTCAATCAAATACATCACTTCGTCTAATGCATACTTTGTAATTTGGGTAATAACTACAGTTCGGTCAGTCGTAAACTTACATGCACGTGACCAAGCTTCCTCTGGAGACATCCAACTTTCACCGATACACCAGGTGCGAAACTCTGCAAATGACGGCATAAAACGTCCACCTGCTGTTAATAAACGAGCAAGAGCGTTGTTAAATTGATTTTGTTGAACGCCCACAAATGTTTTAAGTGCGATCTGTTCAACTACTGACAGCGGTATTGCATTCTCTCCACTTGTTGGAAATTGTTTATTAAACTGAGCAGCGTAAACAGTGCGAAGAGATGCGATTAATTGACGCACTTCGTTCAAGGTAATCTCATGCATGACCTACCTCCTCAATCATTGGAAACTTTTTTGCCGGGGTTACATCCACAATTTGAGATTCGCTTTGTTCCTCAAAAAGATTGGCGAAGTAACCCGACTCTTGTGGTTTTTGACCAGCTGAATTGATTTGCTCTTGTTTCTTGCGGTTAGCAGCCACTTGTTTCTCGTTGTTTTGAACCCAAGAGAACCACTTAACCAACCAGATGCTTGGTGTATTCAACGAACTTGATTCGTTTGCAAAGTACCAGTCACCGAAGTTTTGAATCATAGTTCTCAAGTCGATTTCAGGTACCGAAACAAATCTTTGTTGAGCAAGTGAAATGAAATCGTATTGAAACTCGCTGTATTCAGAAATGAATTCACGCATTGAGTAACGCTTGTGGTCATCGATCTGATACTGAGCAAATTGAATTGGAGTTAATTGCGAATTTTCTCCACGCGTATTACCACTACTATCAATAATTGGTTCTTGGTTAATGGTTAATGGTTTATGGTTATTGGTTGGTTGCACGCCCGTTTGTTCTTCGTTTAACGGATTTTCAACGACCGTTGAATTTTCGTTAGACGATTGATCATCTTTTGATGAACCACTGTTGGACAAACCTTTCTTTTTCGCTGCACGTTTTGCAGCAGACGCTTTACCAGCCTCACTCGCTTGTTTCTTTTTCCCGTGGTATTCAGCAATTTCTCGTTCACAACGATTATTGCGATAAACACCTTCTTCAAGAATGAAAAACTCATCAAGTACATATTTGAGAGCTTCTTTTTGCTCTTCGGTAGTACATTGCAAACGACGTGCTAGACGATCAATGCTTGATGCATCAATCGCCTTTTCCGTGTCGTAATACATGTCTAATAAGTCGCGGTAAATCGCACGCTCAATTAAACTGAGGTGGCGAGTCGCATTGTTAAAGTCACCAATATGGTGTTGGTAATAATTCATGCGGCCCCCTTAATTTGTTGCGTAATAAATGGATTATTTGCTCTGGCGATAGCAGCCATTGGATATGGAGAAACGGAGTTACCAACCATAAAGACTTGATCTTTTTTAGATAGAGGCTTTCCATCGCTCCCGTATTCAATTACGTATGAATCTGGAAACCCCTGCGCTCTAAAAAGTTCACGTGGTTTAAGCATGCGTATACAGATATCAACAATTGCCCAAGGTTCACCTTTGATCCAAACAGTAACTAGGGCTAAACGATCTTTAGTAGTGATCGTATCCATTGGCTCAGTGATACTCCTTGCGTCTCCATTGCCGTAGTAGTTAATTAAAAATGCAGCTACACGAAGAGCGCCCTTATAGTTATCTTTGCTCAACTTGGCAGTAACTAATCCATGATGCCCACCTTTCACTTGTGCACATATGGTTGATAGAGGCTCATCAATTGACCAATTTCGCTGTTGAGATGCGTTAGCAAACTCTGTAATAAACGGAACAAGGATTGGACTTATTAAAGAACTATGTCCGCCATAACCTGCTGTAGTTGTTGCTAATGGTTCACGTATGTCATGACCAAAACTTGTGCGGAAATCACGGCCAATAAAAGGTGTGGCAGAATTAACAAAAAATGGCTCTTTAGTTTCAATAACATATTTTTGAATACCCTTAGCTATGCGTTTTAGAGTTGCATCAGCTAGAGGACCTTGCGGCCTATTAAAAATTGAATTTCCTAAATCTGAAAAATCAACACATTCAGCTGTAGGGCGCCATTTTTTTAAATTGCCCTTAGGTTTTTTTGAGAAGTATTTTTCTGGCCATACTATTGGTTGCCCATCACAGCGAGCAACGAGAAATAACCGCTCACGTTTTGTTGGCGCTCCGAAGTCAGCAGCAATAATATTTTTTTGCCACTCAACTTCATAACCAAGTTGTTCAAGACTACGGACAAAGTGTTTCCAAGTTCTCCCTTTCTTTTTTGGGTTCGGTACTAAGAATTGATTGTGCCGAGGAACTTGTTCACCTGGTTCAGCAATTCGATTTACCTTTTTGCCATTAACTTCAATTTTATCGAGCGTAATCACTCTACCTGTTGCTTTATCTCGTTTTGCAATTAAAGGTCCCCATCCTAAGATCTGCTTAACATTTTCTAAGCTAATCACATCAGGTTTAACTTTGCCTGCAAACTTAAGAACTACCCAAGAAAGGTCACGTATTTCTTTTTTACGTGGTTGTCCGCCAGCAGCTTGCGAATGATGTGTGCAGTCTGGGCTTGCATGAAACCAACCGACTTGATGATCATCACAAATATCAATCGGATCTACTGCAAATACATCTTGAACATAATGCTTTGCATGGGGATGATTAGCCTCATGCATAGAAATTGCTTTTGGATTATGGTTTACAGCAACATAAACAGGCCTGTTTAACCCCATCTCTAAACCAGTGCTTGCACCACCACCGCCTGCAAAGAAATCTACGATGATTTTTTCAGAAAAATTTAAGTCGAATTGAGTTCTAAAAGAACGAGCAGCATCAACAAATGTATTCATGCTTCACCGCCTTCTTTTATCTGAATGTAAGTACTACCTAAGTAGCGAATACGCCCAGCACGACCAAGGCTTTTGATAATTTCCTCAGCATGGTTGTACGTAATACGATGTTGACGGACTAAAGTTTCTTTAAAGTCATCTCGCTTTACAGCTGCATTTTTAGTATCAGCTTTGATGCGCTCTAGGTTCTCTTCACACTTTTTGATTAATGCTTTAAGTGTGTGGAGAGCCGGTTCAAACCAGCTCTGGATTATTTGCTGTTGATTTGATAGATTAGTTTGCATATTCGATTCCTCTAGCAAGTAATTGAATTGACTAGCCTGATGGACCAGATCAGGCTTTTTCTTTCTTTACCTTTGAAATATAAGTTGCGGCTTCTGATTTCAGTGCTTCACGAAGTTGACGAATATGGTTTTCCATTTCTTCTAAGATTTCTTCGGTATCTGCTAATTCCGCTGGTGTTACTACCCCATCCTCTAAAACCTTATGGACCTGCTGATTAGCTTGGCCATTGTTTATGTTTATATGCAGCAACGTTTCAACAATGCTTACTTCATGTGCTTTTTCATCGGCTTGATTTGCTGGAACTAATACAAATCCAAGCATGTGCGCCCACGCCTTAACTAATGCAGGGTTACGGGTAAACTGAATCATCGCTTCAAGCTTTTTTATACTTGGATAGTGAGTTTCCATATTTGGATTTGCATAATTAAGAACGCTCTTGTACGAGTCTCCTAATACATTCGCAATCGATTGAGGAGTGATTCCCTGAGATTGATGAATCATCTTATAAATTGCTGTTTTAGCCTCTTGGCTCAAATTAATTTCACTCATATGTGAATCCTTATTTAAATTTCACGTATACGCACAGATGTCGAATAGTGAGAATTAGTTCACAGGTTACTCATCGAACTCTTTAAGAGAGGGACAAAGTTCTGCGGCTTTAAAAATTCCATTCGTTACCCGTTCTGCACGCTTAGCTACGATTGGGGACATTAGGTTTTTACCTTTTACCCATGCATTTACAGATGGCTGAGAGACTAGAAGAACTAAAGCTGTTTTTGTTTGCCCGCCCAAGTGGTCAACAAGTTTTTCGTAGAGTGCGATAAGTTTGCTTTTCATAACTATCAGGCTCCTATATTGATAGCTAATTTATAGTTATAACTATCACATGTCAATAGGTATACCTTTTTGAAGTTTTATAGTTGAGCCTATAAAATTCAATTCCAAACAAATTAAGGTTTTTGTTATGTCTGATTTGGCAACTCGACTCAAAGAAGCTCGTACTAAAGCTGGTAAAAGTCAGTATGAAGTAGCTGAAGCAGTTGGTATTAAACAACCCACATATCAAGCCTTAGAAAGCGGTAAGAGCTTGAAGTCTGCTTTCCTTCCACTGATTGCAAACTACTTAGGTGTAGATGCGTATTGGCTAACAACTGGAAAAACTGAAGATGGTTTTTCTGAAGATGATTTTGTAAAACCTACAGTGGCTCACAAAGGAAGAGACAATTACATTTGGATAGACGTAGTGGAAGCTAATTTTTCATGTGGACCAGGTGAATCTATTGAATTTCATTTTGATGCAATCAATGGAGCAATCCCTTTCCCACCTTCATTTTTTAAAGAAAAACGTGTCACTGAAGATTGCATGCGAATCATCAAAGCTAAAGGCGATAGCATGATGGATTACATCAAAGATGGAGATCTGGTCGGTATTGATATTTCTCAAACAGAAGTTATTGATGGTGAAATATATGCTGTTTACTTCGCGGGTGAAGGAATGTTGAAGCAAATATTTAAAGAAGCTGATGGGTCTCTTATCCTTCATAGCCTTAACGAAAAGTTTAGAGACAGAAAAGTAACCGAAGAAAATGGTAAAAACTTTAAGGTAATGGGCCGTCAATTTTGGCGAGCTGGTTAATAAATTCACCTATAGAAACATTTTTATACATTTGCCCACCTATATGGTGGGCTTTTTATTTATAGATTTACCTATCAATTTGGAAATTTACACCTATCATTTTATAGTTATACCTATTGACACCAATAATAGATAAAACTATATTTATCTCGTAGACAACAAAAAAGCACACCGACCGCTAAATCTGATGTGCTTTGCAAACTGCGAGATCATTATGAATGCAAAAGTAATTCCACACAAGCATAAGGTAACAGGCGTTACAGCAATTGCTGTTCTTGTAGCCCTTGGATCTTGTGAATATAAAAGCGCTAATTCTAGCGTTCCTTCTAATTATTCTTATGAAAGCAAACAAGTAGTTGCTTCTGAATATGAACTTTTAGCTGCTAAAAAAACTGGTGAACATTCAGGCGAAGGCGTAATACGCATTGACGGCTTTAAGTTAAATGTCACTTTTGATTATGAAGGCGTTCCTGATAGCTACGGTGTAGCCGGATCTGACTTTACAGCAGCTGAAATTACTAACTTGGCTATAGAGTCAGTAACGGATCTACGAGGCAAGCCTTGGAATGACTTCACCAATCACGATGACCATAAAAATATAAATATTTTATTGGTTGGCTACATCGACCGTAATAAATGGTTGGAGGCAGCCTAATGAAAAATTATAACTGCCCTACTTGCAAGAAGATGATTCCTGTTGATCGTTCAGAAATCAAAGCAGGTGATGAAGTTTCATTTTGCAAAGTATCCCAAACGTCTAAGTCTGCTCGTTTCTCTTCAAGAGAAGGGGTTGTTGAATGCCGAGAAGGTGATGTTGTTTTAGTTAAATATCGAAAAGAAATTATTCCTTTAAATATTAAGGATGTTTCACCATCTAATGCACCTAGTCCACTTACCTATGCCTTTGTTGGCACATGTGAATGTAAGGAGGCTTAATCATGACTAACTTCAAAAAGCATCCTGACGGTTATAAGTCCTATTTAGGTCGTGACAACACAGGCATTTACTCTGTTCGCATTGGTTGGCAAGTATTTGTGTCAAACGCTAATGGCACTGTGCTCTACAAAATCATTAAAGGAGCAAAGACGCCTTTAGATGTAGCAAAGTTCCAAAAGGAATATCCGAACGTTTGGGAAGTACTCACCCAAGAAATCCGATTTCAGCGATCTAAGCAACTAGCTAAAGATCTAGGCGGCTCACACATCCCTTCACCTGACCGTAAAAACTATAAGCGTTCGCGCGGCTTCACTGGCTCTAGATAAGGATAATAAAAATGAATGTATTTTTCCAAAAAGCTGAACGCAAGCAAGCTAAATTAAGACTTGCGTTATCCGGTCCTACTGGCTCAGGGAAAACAGAAAGTGCTCTAAAACTTGCTGCTGGAATTGGTGGTCGAATTGCCGTTGTTGATACAGAAGACAGTAGCGCATCGCTTTATGCAGATCGTTATGACTTCTACGCTGCAAACCTAACACCGCCTTATACACCAGAAAAATTTACAGCTGCAATCAAAGCAGCTGAGCAAGCTGGTTTTGATATTTTAATTTTGGACAGTATTACTCATGAGTGGTCTGGTACTGGTGGGTGTTTGGAAATTGTAGACACCCTAACCAAAGGAAAATTTAAAGGTAATAGCTGGGCCGCTTGGAGCGAAGTCACCCCACGTCATCGCAAATTTATTGATGCGATTCTTCATTCAAGTATTCACATCATCGTAACTCTACGCAGCAAGATGGATACGATCCAAACCGAAACTAACGGCAAAAAGAAGGTTGAAAAGGTTGGGATGAAGTCTGAACAACGCGATGGTATCGAATATGAGTTCACTACGGTGCTTGACTTAAATGCTGATCATTTTGCAAATGCCACTAAAGACCGAACTCATATTTTCACTGAACCGATGATGATTAATGAAGGTACTGGCGTTTGTCTACGCGAGTGGCTTCTTTCTGGATCTGCCGATGCAACTATTGACGGTAATCAATTTTTAGAAATTGAAGATCTTATGCAGCGCGCTGGGATCAACATAGAGAATTACTGCTTAAAGCGCAAGTTAAATAGCTTGATGGATCTTCAACAACAAAAGTTTGAAGAAACAAAAAATCAGCTCTTAAACATCATTCGCAAAAATGAACAAACTGCTCGTGAGCATGAAAATCAATTGAGCCAAAACCAGACACAGGCGGCAAATAACTTTGTTGAGATTTCAGCAGAACAACGCGATGAGCTTCAAACCTTTATTGCTGAACGCGGCCTCGATGTAAAAACAGTATGTGAACATTTTGGCATTGATGCTCTGACACAAATTGAAGCAGCAAAACTAATGGCAGTTAAACAAGACATTGAAACATTGGCTAAAACGGGGATGACAGCATGAAAATACTTAATAAAATCGAAGCAAAACTTGCTTGGGCCAATGGTGAATTACTCTTAGTAAATAATACAGAGCGTAATGGCTGGGAACTTTTTAACCCTTATGATTTTGGTTTTGATGTATTTGATAAATTTGAATTTCAAATTAAGCCAAGAACTATTTTTATTGGTGAGTTTGAAGTGCCAGAGCCATTAAAAGAAGCGCCAGAAAAAGGTTCTACTTGCTCTTATCCAAGCCCAACTGTTGAATTAGGTGTGCAGCAGTTTAAGTGGAATGGTTCTAAAGGACAATTGCGCATGCTCCAGCATGGTCAAGTTCACTCAAGTTTTGATAATGCATTTGCTCATTGCTGCGCGATTATCAAAGTCAGTGGTGGTGAGTTTGATGAAGATATGCTGAAACTTCTGAATAAGCCAACTGATGAAGATGAAGCAATTACCGAAAGTGTAGTTGAATCTTCAAATGTGAAAACATCAACAACAAATAATTCAGAAAAAACACCAATAACTGAACCTGTTGTTAAAGAAGAAACCGAAGATACGGAATATAAAAAGACACTTGAGACGCTTCTACAGCGTGTAAAAGAGTCAAAAACACCAGCAGAAGTAAACGCTGTTTATCGATACACCCGCACTTGGTCTGATAAACAAATGGATCCTTTGCTAAAAGCTACTCACAAGCGTTTGACTGAGCTTGCAGATGAAAAGCCTGTAGAGAGTGAACCGCCTTCTCTAATGGTTCAGATCCAAACTGCACCGGACCTTACAACTTTAGATGCTTTGGAAATTGATGTGGCTGCACGAGATCCACAGATTCAACCGAAGTTAATGGGGTATGTGAGAAAACGCCGCTCTGAATTAGAGAATCCTATATCTACAGCACCTCAAGAATCTGACCCTGATTATTTATTAGGAGACGGTTTCTAAGATGAAAGATCAGTTCAAGAAAGTGAATAACAAGCACTTACTTGGTTTTACGAACTACTTGCACTTGCTGGGCTTTGTAATAGTCCGGCAAGGGTTAAACCAAGCAATGCTTTTAACGAAACATTATGCCGTACCAGTAGCTTGGCGCCGCATAACAATAGACTACAACAACCGTTTAAATAAACCCGCTCAGCAGCTTTATAAAGAGTTTGTTGAGTGGACTAAAGAAGAATATGCAGAGATGGTGGCGTGAATGATTAAAGCTGAAGGTGGTGTGGAATTTGATGGTGATGACGTTTGGATAGGAAAGGTTCTTATCTCTAAATGTTTCGGCAATGAAGAGTGGACGGCGTTTCTCGACAATGATGTTGAAAAAGAATTTGAAACCTTAGAACAAGCTGTCACCTACTGTTTGGAGCACAACAATGAGTAAATCAACATTGTGGGCTGTTGCAATGCGACCTGAAGGTTACAGCCCTTTTAGACAAACCCCAGCAGCCTCAAAAGAGATAGCAGAGCGAGCTGTTGAACGTTATAGAAAGATGCATGAAAAAGAAGGCAATAACTTTTTCTTAGAAATTTTCGATGATGTGATCAAAGTCCAGAAATGGCACGGCACCCGTAAGGATCATATTAAAAAACTATTTTATGTAGAAAGCTGGTTTAGCCAAGCAATGTATCAATGCTTTGATTTAAAGACAGCTGAACGTGTTTTTAAATTTGATGAAATTGTGAATTGCTACAAGAAAGGATCTGCCCCTTTGATTACTAGAAACTTTGATGAGGCGAAACTATTTTATGGATCTAGTGAGACGGGTTTTAAATATCAGATCCAGCCAATAGAACCACCTGAAAACCTTTTCAATTGGTTTCATCCAGATATTGAATTGTTTGACACCATTGAAGAAGGAGCAGAAGCCTATACAAGAGAACAGTGGGCACAACTTCAGGTGAATCTTAGAGTTTCAATTGAAACTCAGTTATTAGATTACGACGATATTCCGAATATTCCAGAAGATGCAGTAGTTTGGCCCAACTGGAATCCCGAACCACCTCAACAAGGACTCTTTTTAATTGCAGTGTTTGATTCAGAAGATGGCCCTATTCTTTGGTGGGCAAATCCTAAATCACAAAGTATGGAGGCAAAGAAGTAAATGGGAGTTGCAATTGATTTAACCAATACAGAACGCAGGGTTTCAACTGCTGAGTTTGCCCTTCGCATGAACCTTACAGAAAGAGAGATCTACGAACGAATTAAGGACGGAAGAATTAAGCCCCCAACTAAAGATGGTCGTAAAAACTTTTGGTTAAATAGTTATGTTCTTAGCTGCATTCGACAAGGTTCAGATGAAAATGAAATTCAGGAACTGAGAGCATGAAATCAGTTAAAGAAAAAGGTCGCAATGAGCGACCTTTTTCTTTATGGCTAAATTAAATGTGAGTAATACTGTGAGTAAATATCCTTTAAATTAATAATTAAACACTATATTACAACCACTTAACTTAAAATTGAGCGGTTTACATCATGCCGCCCATACCACCCATACCGCCCATATCTGGAACAGCTGGTTTATCTTCAGGAATGTCAGTAATCATACATTCTGTAGTTAACATTAAGCCAGCAACAGAAGCTGCATGCTCAAGAGCAGAACGAGTTACTTTAGCTGGGTCAAGAATACCCATTTCTAACATATCGCCATATTCACCAGTTGCAGCGTTGTAACCAAAATTACCTTCACCACCTTTAACTGCATTGATCACTACAGATGGCTCATCACCAGCGTTTGCAACGATTTGACGAAGTGGAGCTTCGATCGCACGGCGTAAAATGTTGATACCTGCTGTTTGATCTTCATTAGCGCCTTTTAAGCCATCTAATGCATTAACCGCACGTACTAGAGCAACACCACCACCAGCAACAACACCTTCTTCAACTGCTGCACGAGTTGCATGAAGTGCGTCGTCTACACGGTCTTTTTTCTCTTTCATTTCAACTTCAGTCGCTGCACCGATTTTAATTACAGCAACACCGCCTGCTAATTTAGCAACGCGTTCTTGTAATTTTTCACGGTCATATTCTGAAGTAGATTCTTCGATTTGAGCACGGATTTGTTGAACACGCTCAGCAATACCAGCAGCATCACCAGCACCATCAACGATAACTGTGTTTTCTTTAGAAACAGTGATTTTGTGCGCAGTACCTAAATCTTGAAGAGTTGCTTGCTCTAAAGACATACCAACTTCTTCAGAAATAACAGTTGCGCCAGTCAAGATTGCGATATCTTGAAGCATTGCTTTACGACGGTCACCGAAACCAGGAGCTTTAACAGCACATACTTTGATAATACCGCGCATGTTGTTTACTACAAGTGTAGCAAGCGCTTCACCTTCAACATCTTCAGCGATGATAAGAAGTGGTTTACCAGTTTTTGCAACTGCTTCTAAAACAGAAATCAATTCACGGATGTTGCTGATTTTCTTGTCAACAAGAAGGATGAATGGGTTTTCAAGTTCTGCAGTTAAAGTATCTTGCTTGTTTGCGAAGTACGGAGAGATATAACCGCGGTCAAACTGCATACCTTCTACAACGTCTAAAGCGTCTTCGAAGCCAGAACCTTCTTCTACAGTAATTACCCCTTCTTTACCTACTTTTTCCATCGCTTGAGCGATAAGTTTACCAACAGTAGTGTCAGAGTTAGCAGAGATAGAACCAACTTGTTCAATCGCTTTAAAATCATCAGCAGGTTTTGCATTTGAACGGATATTTTCAACTACAGTTTTTACTGCGATATCAATACCACGTTTTAAATCCATTGGGTTCATACCTGCAGTTACAGATTTGATCCCTTCATTTAAAATTGCTTGAGCAAGTACAGTTGCAGTTGTCGTACCGTCACCAGCGATGTCGTTAGTTTTGCTAGAAACTTCACGAACAAGTTGAGCACCCATGTTTTCAAACTTGTCTTTTAATGAAATTTCTTTAGCAACAGTTACGCCGTCTTTAGTGATGTGCGGAGCACCGAAAGAACGGTCAATAACTACGTTACGACCTTTAGGGCCTAAAGTCACTTTAACCGCATCTGCAAGTACGTTTACGCCTGCAATCATTTTTGAGCGAGCTGAATCACCAAATTTTACATCTTTAGCTGACATATTAAACTCCGAATCTTTTTAAATACTGAATCTGATAATGAATTGAGTTATGGATTGATTAGCCTTCCAACACAGCTAAAATGTCTGACTCTTTCATGATTAAGAGTTCTTCACCACTTACTTTCACTGTTGTACCTGCATAAGTACCAAACAATACTTTGTCACCAACTTTAACATCCAAAGCACGTACGCCATTCTCAGTGATTTGACCATTACCTACTGCAATTACTTCACCTTGAGATGGTTTTTCAGCAGCAGAACCTGGAAGCAAAATACCACCAGCAGTTTTGGTTTCTTCTTCTACGCGACGAATTACAACGCGATCATGTAATGGACGAATGTTGCTCATAATTAACTCCATCAGACTAAGTCTTTTTGATTAATCGTTATTGCTTTAATCCAGAGCAATAACAAAATATTTAGATGTCACTTTTGTGGGGATGAAAAAAAAGGCTTCAAGGGGAAAATGAAAAAAAACTTATCTTTTTTGGTCATTTTTTAACAAGTTGTGAAGAGTTTTTATTAAATTTAAAGCACAAAATAAAAGAGGCTATTTTCATAGCCTCTTTTATAAAGATAAATATTAATGTTAAACAAAGAGTTGCTGGTTATTTAACAATTCATCTAATGTTGTATTTACCTGATTTAAAGTTATCAATGAAACACTACTAAACATTGTACCTTCACCATCTCGGTCAAGACTAATAGTCGTGTTTCCAGCATCTTGCTCTACAGTAATAAATTTCGCTAATGTGCTCACGTCTTTAGAATAGTCAATTAATAGTTCACTTAAATCGATTTTGTCTGCTTGAGTATCAGTTCTTACATCACCTAAAGTAAAATCTAACACCGTATCATGTCCATTCCCACCAGTCGCATCTTGGCTATTTAGCAATTGGAACAGTATGGAATCAGTACCTTCATTAGTCATATAGGTATCGTTACCTTCACGCCCATTCAAAACGTTATTACCAGAGTTACCTGTTAAAAGATTATCTAAAGCATTGCCTGTTGCATTTAGATGAGCAGAACCAACCAACTCCAAGTCTTCAACATAACGACCACTTTCTAGACCTGTCGACCAATCAGAATATCCAACCAGACTATAACTCACAGAGCTAATTATTTTATCGTGTCCACCAAAATCAACATCTCGATAGCCTGATTCAACAAGTTGGTTCTCCCAATAACCGCTTTCTACGAAAACATCTTGATAGTGGCTAGTATCTACCCAAACATCTTCATAATGACTTGTATCAACATAAACGTCTTCATAATGACTAGTATCAACCCAGCCTTCTTCTGAACGTATATAGGTCAATTCATAACCTTCTTGCCATTGTCCATTCGCAAAATCATAATATTGTTGTTCATATCGACTATAATCGCTATCTGCCATGCCATTATCAATATAAGTTATACCATTCTGATTTTGATAAACATTTTGTACAGTTGAATAACCACTTGTGACCAATTGGGAATCATAATAACCATCAACAAACCATATCTGTTCGTAATGACCTTCAGTGACCCATTCTGCATGGGTATAACTATTATCAATCCAGACGTCTTTATATATTGCATACGGCTCAACAATATATTCTTGAATAAAATCAATTATATGATCAACTATATAAGTATTATCAGCAGAATCACCTTTAAACTGATCAACAGTGATTGTAGTTAAATCACTAATTGCTTTATTGATAGTTTCACTACGATTTCCAGCACGATCAATAACAGTAAGATCAAATGATGTTGCATTCTCATACATATAAACAGAGAAAGTTCCATCAACCATAACCGTCGTACTTATTACAGAAGTTACAGAAGATTCTTGATCAGCAAAATGATATATAACTTCAAGGATAGCTCTACTTTCTGCATGTCCCGTGAGCTCTCCCAATCCATTTATGGCAAGTTGTGTGGCTACATTCGGTACTGTTGTATCATTCGTAGCAACAATCGTTGAGCCCACACTTATATTTTGATTGGCATCAACTACTTTTACTGTCAATGTTTCACCATGCCAATATTGTGACCATAATTGCACCCAGAAAGTACCACTACTTCCCACAGTAGTCTGACCAACTAAATTATTATTAGCATCGAAAATATTAACAGTTGAATATGCTTCAGCCTCCCCAGAAAGTATATTTCCTTCTTCCAATACAAGTTGTGTTGCTGCATTTGGCGCAACGATGTCTATGGGTGCCTTAATTTCGGTGTAAGCGCTTTGATACCCATTATGTTCCACAACAACACGTAAAGTTTGTCCATTCACCTGAGGTGAGTATAACTGGATATTAAAATATCCAGTTTCATCTACAGAACCACCGCCAATATAATTACTATACACATCAAAAATATGCATCTCACTATTTGGTGTAGCAGTTCCCTCAATAAAGAAACCATTTTCAGATAAAACAACATGATCTGCTGATGGTGGTGCATTAGTATCTGCAGTAAAAGTAAAATTAAATGGCGTACTTATATTTTTAGCTAAATCCGTTGCCGTGATAAATAATTGCTCTCCACGTAATACAGGTGGATACATACCAACATTGAAATATCCAGCTTCCTCCATTTGAAATTCTGCTCGTAAATCTCCATCCGCATCTATTACTTTAATAATTACTTTTGAATCAGCATGTCCAGTTATCTCATGACCGTCGTTACTAATCGCTACCTCATTAATCACTGGAGCAATATTGTCTAATGGCGCAATAAGTTCAGTGATTGGGCTGTATTGATATGTATTCTGGTCATAAACTCGAATTAGTAACGTCTGTCCATGTAGATAATAGCTATTTAACTTAATAGCAAAACTACCATTTTCATTAACTATACTGCTCCATTCTCCATTAATGATCTGACCATCAGTAGATGTGACAACAATCGTCATTCCTGCTGCAGCTTTACCGGTAAGAATATGGCCATTTACATCCAATTTTAGCTCTGTTGCAGCAATTGGTGAGTTGGTAAATAAAGGTACTATTTCATGAACAACTTCACTGCGGTTACCAGCTTTATCTTTGACAACGATACTTAAATTTTGTGTCTGGTATTGACTCAAATTGATCCATTGATTAAAGACCCCACCATATCCAACATCAGTTGTTGTGATAACTGCACCATATTGATCAATAATTTCAATCGTTGCATTTGGCTCAGCCTCACCAAAAAGCAATCCGTCAGAGGTTAATGTAATATTTGAAGCAGCTGATGGTGCAACATCATCAATTAAAGCATTATGTTTAACCTCAATACTTCGGTTACTTGCTTGATCAATTACAACAAATATAAGCTCTTCTCCATGTAAATAGACTTGATTAAAATAACCTGACACGTTACCAGTACTATCTACATAACCATAGCCTACAACCTCACCCGTAGCATTTTTGACTTCAATCCGAGTATTTACTTCTGCTTGCGCAGTAAAGTTTTGACCGTTTGAGTCGAGCACAATATTTTCAATCGGATTTGGCGAGATATCATCAATTAAGGCATTCTGTTTGACCTCTGTACTGCGGTTACCAGCTCGATCAACTACAACAAAAGTAAGCTCCTCTCCATGTAAATACACTTGATAGAAGTAACCAGAAACATTACCCATGTTATCGGTTGAACCAGATCCTACCACCTCACCAACAGCATTTTTAACTTCGATTCGACTATCTGCTTCCGCTTGCGCTGTGAAGTTTTGACCATTTTCATTTAAGACAATGTTTTCAATCGGATTTGGTGCAATATCATCAATCAAAGCATTTTGCTTAAATTCAATACTTTGATTACCTGCTTTATCTATAACGATAAAAGTGAGTTCCTCACCTTTTAAATAAACCTGATTGAAATAGCCTGTCACATTACCAGTGCTATCGGCATAACCATAACCGACAAACTCACCCGCAGCATTTTTGACACCAATAAAACTATTGGCTTCTGCTTGTGCTGTAAAATTTTGCCCATTTTCGTCAAAGATGATGTTTTCAATCGGATCTGGCGTAATGGTATCCACCAAAGCATTTAACTTAAGTTCGACACTGCGGTTACCTACTCGGTCTATAACAACGAACGTTAATTCTTCTCCTTGTAAATACACTTGATAGAAGTAACCTGTCACATTACCAGTGCTATCTGCATAACCATATCCTATAGATTCACCAGCAGCATTTGTGATTTCTATCCGACTATTTGCTTCCGCTTGTGCTGTAAAGTTTTGACCGTTCGTATCAAGTACAATATTTTTAATCGGATTTGGCGCAATATCATCAAATGGAGCCTTAACTGAAACAGCTTCACTCACATTTCCAGCTCGGTCTTTAACAGTGACTGTGAACTCTTCACCATGTAAATTGTAAGTACCGAAAGAAATAGTGAATGTACCATCAGCGTTTACACTATAATCCCACGTATTCATCTGCTGACCATTTTGATCAAATATCTGGATGAAGGTATTTGGCTCAGCCACACCAGAAAGGGACGAACCATCTTCATTGAATGTAAGATTACTTGCAGCCGCGGGAGCAATATCATCAAGCGGTGCTTTTACAGTAACCCCACCACTCATATTACCAGCCCGATCTACTACAACTATCTTAAACTCTTCGCCATGCAAGTAGTTACTGTATAAAGAGATGTTAAATGTTCCATCCCAATTAACATTATTATTCCACTGATTTACCAATTGACCATTCTGATCAAATATTTGAATCGTAGCATTGGGTTCTGCCATACCAGTTAGATATGAACCATCTTCACTAAATACTAAATTAGTCGCATTTTCTGGTGCCGTATTATCAAGAAAGGCTGTTTGTTTTACTTCGACGCTACGATTACCGGCTTGATCAATTACAACAAAAGTGAGTTCCTCACCTTTTAAATAAACTTGATTCAAGTAACCCGAGACATTACCAGCACTATCTACATAACCAGTACCTACAAGCTCACCCACAGCATTTTTAACTTCAACTTTGCTATTTGCTTCTGCTTGCGCTGTAAAGTTTTGACCATTTTCATTAAAGATAATGTTTTCAATCACATTCGGAGCAATGTCATCAATCAAGGCATTCTGCTTCACGTCTGTACTGCGGTTCCCCGCTTTGTCAATTACAACAAAAGTGAGTTCTTCTCCATGTAAATAGACCTGATAGAAGTAACCAGAAGCATTACCCATGCTATCGGTTGAACCAGATCCTATGACTTCACTAGCAGCATTTTTGACTTCAATTTGAGTGTTTGCTTCTGCCTGAGCTGTAAAGTTCTGTCCGTTCGCATCAAGTAAAATATTTTCAATTGGATTTGGTGCAATATCATCAGTTAAAGCATTTTGCTTGATCTCTACACTACGGTTACCCGCTCGGTCAACGACAACAAAAGTGAGTTCTTCTCCATGTAAATAGACTTGATATAAATAACCTGACACATTACCAGCACCATCTACATAACCTGAACCGATGACCTCACCTGCAGCATTTCTAACTTCAACTTGAGTATTTGCTTCTGCTTGCGCCGTAAAGTTTTGACCATTTGAGTCGAGTACAATATTTTCAATCGGATTTGGTGCAATCTCATCAATCAAAGCATTCTGCTTAACTTCTGTACTACGGTTACCCGCTCGGTCAACGACAACAAAAGTAAGCTCTTCGCCATGTAAATAGACCTGATACAAGTAACCAGAAATATTGCCTGTGCTATCTGCTGATCCATAACCAATAATGTCACCATTGGTATTTTTAATTTCAATCTGACTATTTGCTTCAGCCTGAGCTGTAAAGCTCTGTCCATTGATATCTAATACAATATTTTCAATCGGATTTGGTGCGATATCATCAGTTAAAGCACTCTGCTTGACCTCTGCACTACGGTTACCCGCTCGGTCAACTACAACAAAAGTAAGTTCCTCACCATGTAAGTAAACTTGCGGGAAATAACCAAATACATTACCTAAGCTATCGGTATAACTAGTAGTAATCTTATTTCCAGCCTGATCTAATATTTCAATAGAGCTTCCAGCTTCTGCCTGAGCTGTAAAGCTTTGGCCATCTTCGTTGAAGATGATATTTGCAATCGGATTTGGTGCAATGGTGTCAATTAAAGCATTTTGCTTAAATTCGACACTGCGATTACCAACTCGATCTATGACAACAAAAGTAAGCTCTTCACCATGTAAATAGATTTGATTGAAAAAGCCTGAGACATTACCAGCACTATCTGTAGAGCCCCAACCCGTCTGATTACCTAATGAATCAAAAACTTCAATCTGACTATTTGCTTCTGCTTGTGCTGTAAAGTTTTGACCGTTTGCATCAAGTAAAATATTTTTAATTGGATCCGGTGCAATATCATCAAGTGGAGCATTTATTGAAACAGCTTCACTCACATTTCCAGCTTGGTCTTTAACTGTGACCGTGAATGCCTCTCCATGTAAATTATTGCTACCTAAGAAAATAGTAAATGTACCATCCGAGTTTATGGTGTTATCCCATATATTCACGAGCTGACCATTATGATCAAAAACCTGAATCGTAGTATTCAGTTCTGCTACGCCTGTAAGATATGAACCATCTTCTGAGAAAACTAAATTGCTGGCTGGTGTAGGAGCAACCGTATCAGCGGTAATTACAGTATCGGTGCTTACTTGCCCACGAGCATCCTTAATTGATAAGAACAACTGCTCACCATCAACAAGAGGGCGGTCAAGCTGGAGTTTAAAATAACTTGGTCCATTCCAACCGTTATCTTCACCGACTTTAATTTCAGCTACGACTTCACCTTTGGCATCTTTAACAATAAGAGTACTATTATTTTCAGCTTGTCCACTTATCACTCCGTCCGAAGTAAAGCTATCTACATGGGGGGCAAAAGCATAATTAGGCGCCTGTATCTGCGCTGCTAAACTTACATTTCCATTCACATCGGTAGCCGTGACATAAACCGCCTCAGCATTAGTTAAAAACATACCTAGTTCTATCGAAAAACTTCCATTCTCATCAGTCCAGTTATTCCAGAACCATTTATTAAGAATGTTTCCTTGCCCATCTTTAACTAAAATTTCAGAGAAAGGTTCTGCATGGCCATAAACTAAATCACCAGCATCATTGAAATTTAAATCTGTTGGAACAGGTGGAGGAGTCAGATCTACAATGATATTCTGCTCAGGACTCATCAACTCTTTATTATCAATAATTTGAACGGAAATTTGCTCTCCATCAATTAAAGGTCGGTTTACACTCAAGCTAAAATGACTAAATTCATTCCAACTATTGTCATCACCTAATGTAACCTTTCCTAATTGATTACCGTCAGCATCACGCACGATTACTGTACTATTATCTTCAGCAAACCCAGAAATTAAGCCTTCTTGTGTAATACGTTCAACATATGGAATATAAGCAAAGTTTGGAACTTCGATTAGGGCTTCACTCGTATTTTGATTTTTATCTACTACTTGTACGGTAACCGACTCACCTTCTTTTAAAAATTGGAATACCTGTAAACTTGCAAAGCCTTGTTCATCGGTAAAACCTGTAGCAATTAAATTGCCCTCTCCAGAAAATGCACGAATAAAGCTGTTCGGCTCATTAACATGTACTGATAAAGTTTCACCACTAATATCAAATTGTGGAGTTTCTAAAAATACTGCTGGAGTATAGTCTGCGGTAATATATTGTGGATGGCCTGAAATATTATCTTTATCTGTAGAGATAATAATTTGAGTACCTTCTTCTAAAGGTTGGTTGAGGGTCAAAGTAAATGGTCTGACCTCACCTAATGCCATTACACTAAAAGGCGTAATACCTGAACTCTCAAATGCAATGGAGTTAAACTCTTGTAGAATATTTCCATTCTGATCTTTTACAATAAAATGACTGCCTTCGGTCGCATAACCAGTGATCACACCTTCTGGACTAATTCTTGTAATACTAATAGCAGGAACTTCAGTAACTAGGCTAATTGACGAATTTTCACTGCTGTATCCATTATAAGTAGCGACCGCATAAATTTCTTGATTAGTACTAATAGAAAGGTCTTGTAAAGTAAATTTACCCTCCTCATTAGCTATTGTAGTTGCAAGCCAGTCACCATTTTTATTATATATATCAACTTTACTTCCTTTATATGCACTACCTGAAATGATAGCTCCATCTATATTATTGAAAGTTAGTGAATCTAGAGTTGGCGAATTCGGAGTATGATCTACATTATAATTTTGGGTCTGTTTAATAATGGCTGTATTGCCAGCTTGATCAGTAAGACTAATATCAATTGATATATTGGTTTGCGATTCTTCTGACCACAAAAACTCTGCTGGAATTTCAGTAACCCACTCTTGGGTAACTTCATCAAAATGAAAGTTATAAACAACATCGTTTAAAGTCGTATTTACTGATGTCAGTGAGCTATTTAAATCTGTTGGTAGATTATCTACTTCCAGTCTTATAGAAATAACTTGATCTTTTTCAACTAGGCTTATTGTATTGTCTTCAGTAATCGGCTTTACAGTTACTGTAGTTGATTCAATATTTAAAGAATTATCTATAATTAATTTTTCCACACCAGTTTCTGATGTGTTGCCTGCAAGATCTGTCACTATAGCTTTATAGAGGTAACTTCCATCAGCTAAATTTTTTTGATCAGCTGTTGTCTCCTGCCAAGTTTTTCCTTCATCGGTAGAGACTTCATAGTGATCTAATAAAGCAGCTTGTTCTCCAATTACAATCGGTTGAGCTAGCTTCAAAGTAAAATTATTATCTTGCGTAATTTGATCGGTTGCTGAAACACCTGTATCACTCAAATCAGATAAAGTTAGCTCACCTGCTTGTGGTGCGGTAGTATCTACAACGACTTTTTGTATAGCGGTTTCTGATGTATTACCTGCAATATCTGTAACTATAGCTTTATATTGGTAAACACCATCAGCCAAATCTTTTTGATTTACTGTCGTTTCCTGCCATGTCTTTCCTTCATCTTTTGATATCCAGTAAGTGATTTGGCTATTGACTTCTTGTCCACTAATCTTTAAATCAAAAGTTTTATCTTGTGTAATTTGATCAGTTGCCGAAACACCTGTATCACTTAAATCAGATAAAGTTAGCTCACCTGCTTGTGGTGCTGTTGTATCGACAACAACTTTTTGTATAGCGGTTTCTGATGTATTGCCTGCAACGTCGGTTACTACAGCTTTATATTGATAAACACCATCGACCAAATCTTTTTGAGCTATTGTTGTTTCCTGCCAACTCTTTCCATCATCTTTCGATATCCAGTAAGTAATTTGGCTATTTACTTCTTGTCCGCTAATCTTTAAATCAAAAGCTTTATCTTGCGTAATTTGATCGGTTGCTGAAACACCTGTATCAGTCAAATCGGATAAAATCAGTTCACCTGCTTGTGGTGCGGTAGTATCTACAACGACTTTTTGTATAGCGGTTTCTGATGTATTGCCTGCAACGTCTGTAATTATAGCTTTATATTGGTAAACACCATTAGCCAAATCTTTTTGATTTACTGTCGTTTCCTGCCATGTCTTTCCTTCATCTTTCGATATCCAGTAAGTGATTTGGCTATTCACTTCTTGTCCACTAATCTTTAAATTAAAAGTTTTATCTTGTGTAATTTGATCAGTTGCCGAAACACCTGTATCACTTAAATCAGATAAAGTCAGTTCACCTACTTGTGGTGCGGTAGTATCTACAACGACTTTTTGTATAGCAGTTTCCGATGTATTTTCCGCTCGGTCCGTTACTACAGCTTTGTAGAGATAAACACCATCGGTTAAATCTTTTTGAGCGACCGTTGTCTCTTGCCAAGTTTTTCCTTCATCGGTAGAGACCAAATATGTTACTCGGCTGCCACTTTCCTGTCCCTCAATCTTTAAAGTGAAGTTTTTATCTTGAGTGATCTGGTCGATTGTAGAAGCCCCTGAATCCAAAAGATTTTTGAGATTCAAAGTACCTGGCTCAGGAGGCGTCGTATCTTTAGAATCGTTCCGAGACAATAAAGCAATTGTTCCTGCTCCTGCTAAAGCGCTGACTACCCACGACCAGAGGGGTACAGAAGATGGACTATCAATAAGCTTTGGCGTATCTTTTAATTCTAAATAATTAACAGTGGTCTGTCCGCTAGCATCTTCTCCCAGATTAGCAGCCCAATAACTCTGCCCTTCATTTAAAAGAATTTGCGGGTTTTCACTAATAAAATAGTTTTCTAAAACAATTTCAGTTCCATCTTTTAGATGAACAATTGCACTGTTTCCTTCTCTTGTTATTGAAGAAATTTTTTCTGGATTTATATCGATTTTTGCGACTTCTTTAGGATTTACTACAATATTTTTTGTCTGGCCTACATTAATATCAACTGTATTATTTTTTGAAGCATTATTTGCCATTAATGATACTTGTACCATTTTTCCACCATGAAATTTTAAATATTATTAAGTTATTCTAAAATATTAAGATAAATAGATACTCATTTTAATTAAATATTATTAACTATCATAAAACACTAAACCCTTATTGTAGCTACTTTAAATCGCGGCTTTTTATATAGTTAAAAATTTTTTATGTACCCATTAATATTATTTTTAAAATGATAAAACATTTAGAATGTTTTCCTATTCCCCATATATAGAATTTAAAGCTTAGGCATTGTAATGGATAAAATTTTATCAATCTACTCTTAAGTTAAATGTCTTATAGAATTTTTATAAATTAAATTAATTGAAAAATCTTTAAATCGTAATTAAACCAATAATGATTAATTTTTCCTTCATTTGAAATGACATTAAAACTATTTGGAACATGATAATGTAAACGGCTAGAAGTTGCTGTTCCTGCATGAATATCATAAATAGGATGATCTATTTTTAACTGATAAATTTGCGTTAAATCATATACGGCAGTTTTATGTAAATGCCCATGTAACATTCCAAATAGTCCTGTTGTACTCCATTTTTCGAGTGCTATTTTTCCTAATACGGGACAATCTTTAATACCATGCTCATCATCAGGTGGAGTATAAAAAGGTTGATGGAAAACAACTAATTTGATTTTATTCGGTGGCCCTTGCTGTAATCGCTCATATGTAGTTTGAATTTGCTCAATCGAAATATGTCCACGAGTATGATAACGACGGCGAATACTATTCACCCCAACAATATAAAAATGTTCAGTTTCTAAAGTTGGTTCAAGCTGGCCAAAAAAATATTGGTAGCGAGTAAATGGTGAAAAAAAACGGTTCCAGACATGGTACAACGGAATATCGTGATTACCAGGCACAACAATATAAGGAATATTAAGGCTATCTAAAAACTGACGGCATTTATAAAACTGTTGATATCTGGCACGTTGAGTAATATCACCACTCACCACAATAACTTCAGGTTTATGTTGAGTGCAAAAAAGTCGGATTGCATCTAAACATGCTTCAACTTCTGTTCCAAAATGCAGATCAGACAGGTGTAACAACATTTGGCACCATAATATTTAAAGCATTCTTTTCTACAGAGAAATTTAAAGGTGCTTTCATCTCTAATATTTCACCATCTAAAGCTACTGTAAGTTTTGATCTTTTTGCACAATCTACCACCACATGATCTGCACAAAAACTATAAACATCTTGTGTCTCTTCTACTTTGCCTTGAATCCACTGCCACAACATGTTTAATAAACTAAGCCTATCACTTTTCGTAATGACCACTCCAGCGACTCGACCTTGTGCTGCACATTCGGCAATTCTTAATTTCATATCACATAACTGCAACTGATTATTACCAAAGAAAATTAGAGGTGTTTTGAATGGATATTTCTTGCCATCAACTGTGACGGAAAGTTTCATGGATTTATTTTCTCTTAATAAAACATCCAGAGCTGAGGTATAGGCATGCAAAGGTAAACGTCCTAAGTATTTATTATAAAGCTCACGTTTTTTTATAAATAATGGATAAAGTCCTAAACTTGCATTATTTAAATAAACATGGTCATTAATTGTCGCAATATGTACAGAGCGTGGTGTACCTGTAGCGATGACTTCAGCAGCTTCTAACAAATCCAAAGGAATATCTAAAACTTTAGCGACATAATTAAAAGTTCCCAAAGGTAATATTCCCATTGGAATATGAGTATGTCTAAGTTTTGATGCTACCGCATTTAACGTTCCATCCCCACCCGCTGCAACAACAACACCTAAATTTGCATTTTGACTATGCCGATGTATCACTTGACTCATCAAATCATCAAAAGAAACATCTTCCGCTAATTCAAAAACTTGTATTTCAAAACCAAATTCGGTGAACACAGTCATTAACTGTTCATACATATCTTCATGTTTTGATGCATGAAAACCCGACTTTTGGTTATAAATGATAGAGAGAGGTTTTAAAGTCCGCATTTTTATTATCTTAGGGGATTCGTCCTGAATATTGTATATAAAAACGCCTAATAAAAGTCTCTTTATGTAAATTTTGAATGAAGATCATTTGTTTAATCAATAATAATTCTCAAGAAAAAAATAAGAATCAAGATATTGATTTTTAAGGAAATAAATAATATAAATAACACACATACAACATAAAAATATTGAGAATAAGATATTGTAAAAAACTACAAGTTAATGATTTAAATGAGAAAAATATAAAAAAGTAAAATATCTATTTCTTAGTCTTTAGTCTTATTTTTTTTATGATTTTGTGCTTTAATACAGCCACTTTTTTATTTGATCTTTCATTGTACCTCTCAATGAATGACTTGTACGTTGTACATATTTTGAATAGGCCTCACCATGACCACAGTGAACGCACCAGAATTCGTTCGTCATCCTAAGCTTATCGCATGGGTTGAAGAAATTGCAAACTTAACCAAACCAGCAAAAATCGAATGGTGTGACGGAAGCGAAGAAGAGTATCAACGTCTAATCGACTTGATGATCGCTAACGGCACCATGCAGAAATTAAACCAAGAAAAACATCCTGGTTCTTATCTTGCAAATTCTGACCCATCTGACGTTGCACGTGTTGAAGACCGTACTTACATCTGCTCTCAAAATAAAGAAGATGCTGGTGCGACAAACAACTGGGAAAACCCAGCTGTTATGCGTGAAAAATTAAATGGTTTATTTGAAGGCTCAATGGAAGGCCGTACCATGTACGTTGTTCCTTTCTCAATGGGTCCTTTAGGTAGCCATATTGCTCATATCGGCATTGAGTTAACTGACTCTCCTTACGTTGCTGTTAGCATGCGTAAAATGGCACGTATGGGTAAAGCAGTTTATGACGTATTAGGTACAGACGGCGAGTTTGTTCCTTGTGTACATACAGTAGGTGCTCCACTTGCTGAAGGCCAAAAAGACGTTGCTTGGCCATGTAACCCTGAAAAATATATCGTTCATTACCCAGAAACTCGTGAAATCTGGTCTTTCGGTTCTG
The DNA here is from genome assembly GCF_000588535.1 of Acinetobacter sp. 742879. Lineage (NCBI taxonomy): Bacteria > Pseudomonadati > Pseudomonadota > Gammaproteobacteria > Moraxellales > Moraxellaceae > Acinetobacter > Acinetobacter sp. 742879. The sequence goes on from NZ_JFYC01000014.1 coordinate 77,139, forward strand.
GTTACGGCGGTAACGCATTACTTGGCAAAAAATGTTTAGCTCTTCGTATCGCTTCTGTCATGGGACGCGAACAAGGTTGGTTAGCTGAACACATGCTTATTCTTGGTGTAACTAACCCTCAAGGTGAAAAACACTACATCGCTGCAGCATTCCCGTCTGCATGTGGTAAAACAAACTTTGCAATGTTAATTCCACCAGCAGGTTATGAAGGTTGGAAAATCGAAACTGTAGGTGACGATATTGCTTGGATCAAACCAGGTGAAGATGGTCGTTTATATGCGATTAACCCTGAAGCTGGTTTCTTCGGTGTAGCTCCTGGTACAAACACCAAGACTAACCCGAACTGTATGGCAACTCTTCATAAAGATGTTATCTATACAAACGTAGCAGTAACTGAAGACGGTCAAGTATGGTGGGAAGGTCTTTCTAAAGAAGTTCCAACAAACTTAACTAACTGGAAAGGTCAACCTCACGTAAATGGTGAAAAAGCAGCCCATCCAAATGCTCGCTTCACTGTTGCAGCTGGTCAATGCCCTTCTATCGATGCTGACTGGGAAAATCCAGCAGGTGTTCCAATTTCTGCATTTATCTTTGGCGGTCGCCGTGCAGATACAGTTCCTTTAGTTTCTGAAGCTTTCGACTGGGTTGACGGTGTATATAAAGCGGCAACTATGGGTTCTGAAACTACTGCTGCTGCTGTTGGTCAACAAGGTATCGTTCGTCGTGACCCATTCGCGATGCTTCCATTTGCTGGCTATAACATGGCTGACTACTTTGATCACTGGTTAAGCCTTGGTCAACAAGTAAGCACAAAAGCTGAAGCAGCTGGTAATAAATTACCAAAAATCTTCAATGTAAACTGGTTCCGTCGTGATGCTGAAGGCAACTTCGTATGGCCTGGTTTCGGTCAAAACATGCGTGTTCTTGAGTGGATCATTGATCGTTGTGAAGGTCGTGCAAACGCTGTTGAAACACCAATTGGCCTTGTTCCAACTTATGACGACTTGAACTGGGAAGGTACTGAATTCTCTAAAGAAGAATTTGACCTAATCACAGCTCAAGATAAAGATCAGTGGATTACTGAAATTGAAAGCCACACTGATTTATTTAATAAACTCGGTGATCGCTTACCGAAAGCATTAAAAGAACGTCAAGCAGCTTTACTTGAAGCTGTAAAAACTGGCTTCTAATTGCTATATATAAAAAAGGTCGCTATATGCGACCTTTTTTTATTATGCGGCATCATCTTTTTGTCGACGCTCAGATAAATAAACTTCTAATACTTTTATTTGTTTTTCATCAAATGCCAGACCTAGTTTTGTTCTACGCCACAATATATCCTCAGCAGTAGTTGCCCATTCATATTCACATAAGTATTTGACTTCGCATTCAAATAAATCATGTCCAAAATTCTGGCCTAATTGCTCTATTGCATTTCTCTCTTGGAGCATATTCCAGACTCTTGTGCCGTATGCATGCGCCCAACGGTTAGCAAGTGATTCAGACACTCCACTTACACGTGAATAAATCTGACGCGTTAAATCATCTAGTGTTGTCCAGTTTTCAGCGCCAGGTAATGGCTCATCTGCAGTCCACTCCTCTGCCATATTACTAAAAAACGGGGATAGATCTTCTAAAGCAGCCTCTGCCAGTTTCCGATAAGTCGTGATCTTGCCGCCAAATATAGATAACAAAGGTGCTTTTTTATGTTCAGCCTGTAATGCCAAGGTATAGTCACGTGTAATCGCTGAAGGATTATCAGATTCATCATCACATAAAGCACGTACACCCGAGTACTGGCTTACAATATCAGCTCGAGTTAACTGCTTTTTAAAATGTGAATTGGTCACTGTTAAGAGGTAATCAATTTCTACCTCTGTGATCTCTACCTTTTGTGGATCACCTGTATATTCCTGATCGGTCGTACCAATCAGTGTATATTTTTCTAAATACGGAATTGCAAACACGATACGTCGATCTTCGTTTTGCATAATGAAGGCTTTATGACAATCGTATAGTTTTGGCACAACAATATGACTTCCTTGGATCAATCGGATTTGATAAGGCGATTCTAAATTTAGGTTTTCACTAATAATTTCTTCAACCCAAGGACCAGCTGCATTCACCAAAGCTCTTGCACGTACCTGATAAAACTCTGCTCCGCTTTGTAACTCCAGATGCCACAGCTCTTGTTCCCTATAAGCCTTAATACAACGCGTACGTGTTACGACTTTGGCACCTTTCTCTTTGGCCTGTAATGCATTTAACACTACAAGACGTGCATCATCTACAGTACAGTCAGAATATTCAAAGCCACGTGTGATAGCTGGTTTTAAAGGACTATCTTCTTTGAAGTAAATAAGATTTGATCCTAATAGTTTTTCTCGTTTTCCCAAATGATCATAAAAAAACAAGCCCGCCCGAATTAACCATGCAGGACGTAAATGTGGTCGATGAGGCATAATAAAGCGCATGGGTTTAATAATATGTGGAGCTTTAGCCAACAACACTTCACGCTCTGCTAAGGCTTCTCTAACCAATCTAAACTCTTTATGCTCTAAATAGCGCAGACCACCATGAATTAATTTGCTGCTAGCAGATGAAGTGTGACTAGCTAAATCATCTTTTTCACATAAAAATACCGATAGTCCACGGCCTGCTGCATCATTAGCAATACCGACGCCATTAATACCGCCACCGATCACGGCAATGTCATATATTTTTGAATAATCATTAGGCTGTATTTTCATTTCTCATTTTCTTTTTATTGTTGATCTTATAAAAATTAAAACATCAAATTGATGAAACAACAATCAAAAAAGTAGAATAATCAATTTTAAATAACTAAGTGTTTAACCGTTAATTGATTACCCTACTAGTGAATCCAACCAGTTAAAGAACGAACTAATCCTCAGCCCAACTTTGACTACGTTTAACTGCCTTGAGCCAACCCTTATACATCATCTCAGATTGCTCAGAAGACATTTTTGGCTCAAATACCTTTTCTATGGCAGATTTATTTCTTAACTCATGTAGATCTTGCCAGAAACCCGTCGCCAGCCCAGCAAGGAAAGCTGCACCCAAAGCAGTAGTTTCTTTCATTATTGGACGTTCTACTGGTGTCGCTAAAATATCAGCCTGAAATTGCATTAAGAAATTATTTTCCGTTACTCCCCCATCAACACGGAGTGTACGGAGCTCTTCTTCTGCATCTTGCTGCATTGCATCTAAAACATCTCGGGTTTGAAAAGCAATAGACTCTAAAGTTGCACGAATAATATGTTCAATACTAGCCCCACGAGTAAGTCCAAAAATAGCTCCACGCGCTGTTGGGTCCCAATATGGTGCGCCTAACCCTGTAAAAGCAGGTACAACATATACACCATTACTGTCTTTCACACGTGTTGCATAAAGCTCAGAGTCTTTAGCATTCTTAATGACTTTTAATTCATCGCGTAACCACTGCACGCAAGAACCACCATTAAAAACGGCGCCCTCTAAGGCATAGTTCACCTCTCCACTCGCACCACATGCAATAGTAGTTAGTAATCCATGTTCTGACCGGACAATCTTCTTACCTGTGTTCATTAATAGAAAACAGCCTGTGCCGTAGGTATTTTTTGCCTGACCAGACTCAACACACATTTGACCAAACAGTGCGGCTTGTTGATCACCTGCGATTCCTGCAATGGGGATACCAACTTCTTGCCCACTTATGGTATGTGTATATCCATAAACCTCAGATGAGCTACGCACTTCGGGTAGCATTACTCGAGGAATATCTAAAACTTGTAAAAGTTTTTCATCCCATTCAAGTTTTTCGATATCAAAAAGCATAGTTCTTGAAGCATTGGTAAAATCAGTGACATGAACAGCGCCATTGGTTAGTTTCCAGATTAACCAAGTGTCCACCGTACCGAACAATAATTCACCTCGCTCAGCACGTTCACGACTTCCTTCAACATGGTCTAATATCCATTTAATTTTTGTAGCCGAAAAATACGGATCAATCACTAAACCCGTTGTTTTACTTATGTATTCTTGCCATCCTGCTTTGTGTAATTGATTGCATATCTCAGTTGTTTGTCGACTTTGCCAAACAATCGCATTGTAAATCGGCTTGCCCGTTTTTTTTTCCCAAACAACTGTGGTTTCCCGCTGATTGGTAATCCCAATTGCTGCAACTTGTTCACTCTTAATGCCTGCTTGAGCTAAAGCTTCTACCCAAACAGCACTTTGCGTAGCCCAAATTTCCATAGGATCATGCTCGACCCAGCCAGGCTGAGGATAAATCTGAGTAAATTCTTTTTGAGCAATACTGACAACATTAGCATCATGGTCTAAAACAATTGCTCTTGAGCTTGTTGTTCCCTGATCAAAAGCAACAATATATTTTTTCGGGCAATTTGACATCTGAATATCCCTTTCATTATTCACACACATCTAGTCCACAATGCCAAGACATCATGCCTAACTATATTTACTTAAAATTTTCTTTGGAATATATCATTATTTTTAAGGGGTATAGGTTTTCTTCGCCCAAACTCTACTCATTCTTTATCAATTTTTACTACTTGGAAAAAATAATATGCCAAAGATCCCAACAATATTATAAACGTGAGCTGATCGGCTAATTTGAAATCACATAAATATTCAACTTATTCCTTTGCTTAAATAATAAACATTGTTTTACAGACATAAAAAAATAAAGTGAAATACTCCTCTAGAAAATATGTAAAAACGGAATAAATCTTCTCTTTTTTAGCATTCAACCCAAGCGAAACATGGAGCGACTCATGGTTGATCAACCTTCTACCGCAACAACTCCACATTCTAATTTAGATACAAAAACTCGTCTAAAATCAATTTTAGGCGGTTCTGCCGGTAACCTTGTCGAATGGTACGACTGGTATGTATATGCCGCATTTACGCTCTATTTTGCTCATGCTTTTTTCCCAAAAGGTAGCCAGACGGCTCAACTCCTTCAAGCGGCCGCAATTTTTGCTGTAGGCTTTTTAATGCGCCCGATCGGTGCATGGATTATGGGAATCTATTCCGACCGTAAAGGACGCAAGGCGGGTCTTACGCTTTCAGTCACTTTAATGTGTATAGGTTCGCTTCTTATCGCCGTGACGCCAAGTTATGAAAGTATTGGTGTATTTGCCCCTCTTCTTTTAGTTGTCGCCCGTTTAATTCAAGGCTTAAGTGTAGGCGGTGAATATGGTGCTAGTGCTACCTATTTAAGTGAAATGGCTGAAAGAAATCGACGTGGTTTTTTCTCTAGCTTCCAATATGTAACATTGATTGCTGGCCAGCTCACAGCCCTATGTGTTCTATTAATATTACAAATGGTATTAACCGAAGAACAACTACATGATTGGGGATGGCGTATCCCATTCTTTATCGGGGCTTTACTCGCGATTGTAGTTTTCCGCATTCGACGTGGCCTATTAGAAACTCAATCTTTTAAAAATGCTCAGGCAGAAACAGACCAGCCAAAATCAGGCATGTTTGCTTTATTTAAACATTATCCGAAAGAAGCGTTCACAGTATTGTTTTTAACCGCTGGCGGGACTTTAGCTTTTTATACTTACACGACTTATCTGCAAAAATATTTGGTCAACACATCTGGATTCACCAAACCTGAAGCCACTCAAATTACAACTTTAGCGCTATTTATTTTTATGTGTCTACAGCCTGTAGCGGGTGCTTTATCGGATCGCATTGGTCGAAAACCCCTTATGATTTTCTTCGGAATAACAGGTGTTTTATTCACATACGTTTTATTTGATGCACTCGCAAATACACATAACTACTGGACAGCTTTCTGGTTATGTTTTGGGGGTCTCGTAATGGTGACTGGTTATACTTCAATTAATGCTGTAGTGAAAGCTGAGCTCTTCCCTGCACACATTCGCGCTTTAGGTGTTGCATTACCTTACGCGATTGCCAATACATTATTTGGCGGAACAGCAGAGTTCTTTGCTTTAAGTTTTAAAGAAGCTGGGCATGAATCTTGGTACTTTATTTATGTAAGTATTATGATCTTCATTTCTCTCATTATTTATATTTTTATGAAAGATACCAAGCATCATTCAAAAATCAAAGAACATTAATACTTTACTAATAAGGGCTAATATCGTTCGCCGATGTTAGCTCAAATCATGAGATTAAGCCCCAACAACCTTTGTATTTTATGAGATACTAGCTATAAGAAAATAAGGACGATACTGATGAATAGAAGTATTTTATGCTTGGCATTAAGTAGTATGTTTGTTTTAACTGCTTGTCAGACTCCCCCTCGACAATATAATGGTTCAACTGGATACCAGATTGAAAACCAAACAAAAACTTCGGCGACTTTAGCTTACACTTTAGCGGGTCGTAATAACCAGCAACTCGATGAACGTAAATTACAACGCGCTTGTCAGAATGTGCTAGGTGCTCAGAAAGTTTATAAATTATCAATTTTGAGTATCAATGAAATTCCTAATCCAGCGAAAGATGAGCATTATGGAATTCAACTCGGCGAAACTCGTGCTTCTTTTGGCTTATCAAATACACCTAGCTTAAATAATGGTGAAGACTATGCGACTCGCCAAGCGCTTGAAGCACGTCCAAGCACACTAAAAGTTGTTCGTTATACTTGTTCATAAAATAAAAAAAGACGCTGTTCTTTTACAGCGTCTTATAAAAACTTACATTTCTAAACTCTTTAGCTTCATCCAGATCAGGCCATGTAGAAGCACTTCTTTCGTCAATCTTTTGATATTTGGGATGACTAAAGTTTTTAACACGACTATCAGCCACCCAGACTTCTGGTGCAAACTTTAAAAATTCATCTAAGAAAAAGCGGTTACATTGATCATATAAAACATCAGCTGCTAGCAAAACATCAACTTGCTCAGCTTTATATAAATCGTCCAGATATTCCAGCTCAACATCATTCAACAAAGCATTTTCACGGCAGGCAGCAAGACTAATTTGATCAATATCACAACAAATTACTCTTTTAGCACCAGCCATTTTAGCTGCGATTGCAACAACACCTGAACCAGCTCCAAAATCCAAAACAACTTTATCTTTAACATGTTGCGGCTCTGCAAGTAACCACTGTGCCATCGCTAAACCAGATGCCCAACAAAAAATCCAATACGGCGTGTCATTCCAAATACGGCGAATAACTTCATCATCTAAGCGATCAGTTGGAAAAACTGGTGGAATCAACCATAAAGAAATAGGCGTTTCTGGTAATTGTTGTACCATCAACTCACAATTAGGAATAACTTCATTTAGTGCTTGAAGTAAATGTTCAGGGGCTTTAGACAGTTGAAAAGTGCAGCTCATCAGATTTCTTTTAATTCATTTTTATAACAAGCATAACAGAGTCATTCCATTATGATTTGAATTTTTAGAATAACCTTTGGTTGGACCTACTTTTCTTTCGGGAAAAGTAGGCAAAACCATTGTCATCCGCAAAACTCGGCAGATACTCTCTAGAATCGAAAGCATCGCAGAAACATTAAATTTTTAACGTATTTCTGCCTCAAACAATTGCGGATGACGGTTACGCGTATCAAATAACAGCCTAGCGTTAATTAAATTAACCTAAAGCTTTTTCAGCAGCTTCTACAGTTTGACGAATCAAAGTTGTAATAGTCATTGGACCAACACCACCCGGTACTGGTGTGTAAGCAGAAGCAATTTCTTCAATACCTTGTAGTTGAATATCACCTACACCACCGCCATCACGAGGATGGAAACCAGCATCTACAACCACTGCACCTTGTTTAATCCAATCTTTTTGGATAAGTTCAGCTTTACCAACTGCACCGACAATAATATCGGCTTGTTTCACAAGCTCAGGTAAGTTTTGTGTGCGTGAATGGCAAATCGTTACTGTTGCATTCGCTTGCAAAAGCATCATTGCCATTGGTTTACCTAAAATTGCTGAACGACCGACTACAACCGCATGTTTACCAGCAATTTCGATATTGTTTTCTTTTAAAATGGTCATGATGCCTGCAGGAGTCGCTGAACCATATGCAGCTTCACCCATAGCCATACGGCCAAAACCAAGACAAGTTACACCATCAACATCTTTAGCTAATGAGATTGCATCGAAACATGCACGCTCATCAATTTGCTCTGGAACTGGATGTTGTAAAAGAATGCCGTGTACATCTGGGTTAGCATTAAGTTTTTCAATTTCAGCTAATAATTGTTCTGTTGTCGTTTCTTGTGGCAATTCAATTTTTAAAGAGTCCATGCCTACTCGACGGCAAGCATTTCCTTTCATGCGTACATAAGTTGCAGATGCACCATCATCCCCAACTAAAATAGTCGCCAAAATTGGGGTACGACCTGTTTTAGCTTTTAAAGCTTCAACACGTACTGACAAATTTTCTTCAATTTGCTTTGCTAATGCGCGACCGTCTAAAACCAATGCCACAGCACATCTCCAAGGTAGACATGAATTTAATGTGCCAATAATACATGATTATTTGGACAAATTTATTCTAGATGTTGCTTTTATGTTCATCTTATCTCAAAACAGTATTGTTTTTTTTGTAAAGGTTGCTAATATGTGCATCACCAAATGTAGGCGGGGTGGCAGAGTGGTCATGCAGCGGACTGCAACTCCGTGGACGCCGGTTCGATTCCGACCTCCGCCTCCAAATTTGGTAAAGCCCGGGTGGTGAAATAGGTAGACACAGGGGATTTAAAATCCCCCGCCCACAAAGCGTGCCGGTTCGAGTCCGGCCCCGGGCACCATTTTCTAGTATAGAAATTGGTGTCATAAAGAATCCAGCGAAAGCTGGTTTTTTTATGTCTAAAAAAAGGATACTTATTAGCATCCCTTTCTCGCCCCATATATTTAAGCAGTTTTTTGCTTATCTTTTTCAGGTGTTAAATTCGCATCCAACGCCAATTGATAGCTTCTACTAGAATCTACTTTATATTCTGCATTTTTAATTGAATCTACAAAAATCCAATCCGACAGCACCTGCTTATCATCTAGTGTAACCATCAAATAACCCCGCTGATTTAAATTACAATATGCCAATTCATCGATAAGCGTCGTAAAGGCAAATTCAAATTGCTGCAACTGAGCTAGCGGAATACTTAAATATTTTTCAAGACCTGGTGAAGAAACCGAACTTGTCGCCAGTTCAACACCGATATATTCTCCCTTTTGGCTATATAAGTAAGATGTCCACGCATTATGAGTATCCCCCGCCAAAACAATAATTTTCTTATTAAACTCTGCCAATTTATCATACACAAACTCTCGCTCAGCATAATAACCATCCCAAGCATCAAGGTTATATGGAACTAATGTTGTGACTCGCGCTTTTTCTTGAACGGTTAAAGTTGGATCACCTTGCTCTAATCGTAATTTTAATGTGACTAACTCTGTAATCTGAGCAGTCATTTTAGCTAAAGTATCAGGTGAAGTTCCGCCTGAAGTAATTTGCCCCAGCGATGCCAATAACTCAGCTGGAATCCACATTTTACTCATTAAGACTTGCTGACCAATCACATTCCATGTTGCTGTAGATTGCTTTAATTTATCGACCAGCCAATCCCTTTGCGTATACCCCATTAAAGTACGCTTTGGATCTGTTAAATCAGCCTGAAACTTTTGAGCATCTAAACCTGAAGATGTAATGTAATCTTTATATTCGAGCTGTTTATCTCGCGCAATAATACGTGTATCTAACATGGTTAATTGAACCAACGAACCAAAGTCAAACTGACGATAAATATTTAGATGATCTGTGTTAGAAACAGGGCGAATTGGCATCCATTCAAAATAAGCCTGTAGAGCAGCTAATCTACGCTCCAAGAAAGGACCTTCATTACTTTGATGATTCTCTGCACCTTCGCGCCAAGTATCATTCGCTAACTCATGATCATCCCAAATTACAATAAAAGGATGACGCTGATGAACCGCCTGCAAGTCCTTATCCTGACGATAGAGCGCATAACGTTTGCGATAATCATCTAATTTAATAATTTCTTTATTATTATCGGACGGTAAAGTACGGCCCAGCTTTGCGGCATCTTCTGTCGCATAGCCATCAGCCCCATATTCATAAATATAATCGCCCAAATGAATGACTACATCCACATTCTGTTTTGCCATTTCACGATAAACGTAAAAATAACCCGCAGGATAGTTAGAGCAAGAACATACTGCGAAGCTGACCTTATTGGTAGTTACAGGTAATGTTTTTGTTTGCCCTACTGGCGAGACTTTGCTACCAAATCGAAATCGATAAAAATAAGTCGTACCCGCTTGTAGACCTGTTGCATCCACCTTCACGGTAAAATCGTCAGTCTTAGTCGTTTCAACCGTACCAGTCTTTAAATTCTGCTTAAACTGATCATCGGTAGCAATTTCCCAAGTAACTCTAAGACGCGCATTAAGGACTAATGGTGTTAATCGTGTCCATAAAATTACTCTATCTTGCAATGGGTCGCCGCTCGCAACTCCATGTAAAAAATCTGCTTGTGTTTCTGAACCCTCCTCATCGGAACCATCATTACACCCCGTAAAAGCTACAGGCAAAGATAGCGCCCCAAAACCGAACAGACTTTTTTGAATTAATTCTCGGCGTGAAATTTTTTCTGACATAAAATTACCTAAGTTTTAAGCAATGAGTGTCTTAAATTTAGGTAGATAAGATGAACAACTGATCTCAGTTTAATGAACAAATCATGACACAAATTGGTTAATTTATATAAATACCAACAAGAACTGATTGAAAATAAAGCAAACTCTCTGATTTTCTCTTGCCAATCGCGCACTTGTCCTCTATTATTGCGCACATGCCCGGGTGGTGAAATAGGTAGACACAGGGGATTTAAAATCCCCCGCCCACAAAGCGTGCCGGTTCGAGTCCGGCCCCGGGCACCATTTTCAAATATTGAATTTGGTGCTACAAAGAATCCAGCGTATGCTGGTTTTTTTATGCCTAAACAAAATGAATTTTATGATAAGAATATTATTACTCGTTTACACTACCCTTTTTATAACAAAGGTTTACGCCACAGATCTTTTCTCTGGTACCCTTTCTTTCAAAGACAACCATTGGTATTTTTCACGTTGCTCTATTACTAAAGATGATTATTTAGTTAAAGCACCCGAACAGATAATAGATAAATTTAAAACGCTGGAACAAAAACGAGAAACTTATTGGGTCAGTTTGTTAGCGGACGCAGATTATCAAGAGAATGGTGTTTTAGTTTTAAAAGTTAAAGAAATAGACGAAATACATTTAAAGGCATCTTGCCACTTGTTAGATGTATTTGAAGATATTGAAAATCGAGAGTAATCACCACTCTCGATTCATCACCAGCTCTTCCATTTCTAGATCTAAATATCCAGCTTCCTGTGCTACCATCATCATTGCTTCAGCAATATAGTCAGCAGCACTATCATCTAACGAAGAATCTAGATCTTCGAACTGAGGTTTCATTTCATTAATTTCAATCACAGTCTGATGAGCATATCGATAGATATCCTGCTCAGCTAAGGCAGGCTTCTGAACTTTTTTAGCAAATTGTTCAATGAGCTGCTTGAGTTCAGCGACCAAAATATCTGGATAATATTCATCATCAAACATCGGGAGAAGTAAGTCTTCGAACATACAAAAGTTTACACAACAGCAAAAACTTGCCGCTTATAACATATTTTCAAAAGAATAACGATATTTTTCCCTGACTCAATCATCTAGCTCATTAAATTAATGAGTTACTATCTGATTTTATAGAGCCTACTTTACTAGGCTTGTATCATCGCCTTCCAAACTAGAATTGCATCAGTCATTGCTTTGACATCATGCGCTCTAACAATGGATGCTCCTTGCTGAATACTAAGCAAATGCCCCGTAACGCTTCCTACCGCACGCTGATCTGCAGTTGCACCCTTTAATGCTTCACCAATAAAACGTTTACGAGAAAGGCCAGATAAAATCGGATAACCCATTTCACCAAGCTTCCAAAATTCTTTGAGTAGTCTTAAATTTTGCTGCGCATTTTTTGCAAAACCAAACCCAGGATCAATAATAATATTATTTTTTTTCACGCCCGCATTTAAAGCCTCATTCACGCGCTGCTGGAGCTCCGCTATAACATCTAAGGTTACGTCCGTATATTGGTCTAACTGATTCATTGTAGTCGGCTCACCACGCATATGCATGATCACTACAGGTATATCTAGATCTGCTGCCGTTTTTAAAGCATTGGGACGAGTCAGCGCACGTACATCATTCCAAATATGTGCTCCAGCTTCTTTCGCTGCACGAATAACATCAGGCTGACTTGTATCAATTGATAGAACAATATTATGTTTAGCTAAAGCTTCAACTACGGGCACAACTCTTCGTATTTCTTCTTCTATGCTCACTTCAGATGCCCCTGGACGGGTAGACTCCCCACCAATATCAATAATGGTGGCACCTTGCTCTATCATGGCTAGTGCATGAACAATCGCTTGATCTACTTGATTATGTTTTCCACCATCACTAAAAGAATCTGGTGTGACATTTAATATGCCCATAACGTGAGGCTGTGATAGATCTAACTGAAGCTGTCCACACTGTAAAATTTGTTGAGGCAAAGGCATTAGTTGCATAAAAAGCTCCAGTTTAAAATCAGGCTGTATTTTAGCAATTATCATCTATATATGGTGTTGATTTGTTTTTAGCTTTTAACAAACTCAAGCCCATAAAAAAAGCCACATGACTGTGGCTTTTTTAATTCACTAATTAGTTCATTGCTGGTAATGGTGGCGGTGTAGATGGACCATCTTTTGGTGGTTCAAATGCAGCCACTGGATTTTCAGCAACATATACTTTAGGCGGTTGTGGCTCACGGCCTTCCATAATGTCACGGATTTGATCACGATCAATAGTTTCCCATTCCATCAAAGCTTTTACCATCGCATGTGCAATATCTTTATTACCTTCTAAGATATTACGTGCAACTTTATATTGCTCATCAAGAATACGACGTACTTCTTCATCAACTAACTGTTGAGTTGCTTCAGAAATCGTACGGCTTCCCACATTACCAAAGAAACCATTTTGGTTTTCATCTTCGTAAACCATTACACCCATTTTGTCAGACATACCGTACTTCGTAACCATTGCACGCGCCATTTTAGTAGCTCGCTCAAAGTCATTTGAAGCACCAGTAGATTGCTGTTGGATAAATACTTCTTCAGCAATACGACCACCAAACAAAATTGCAATTTCGTTTAGCATCTTGTCTTTATAGTGGCTAATTTGGTCTTGTTCAGGTAACTGCCAAGTTACACCTAAAGCCCAACCACGCGGCATAATCGTTACTTTATGAACAGGATCTGTACCCGGTAAAATCTCGGCAACAATCGCATGACCAGCTTCATGATAAGCAGTTGCACGACGTTCTTCTTCACGTAAAACCATCGATTTACGCTCTGGTCCCATGTAGATTTTGTCTTTTGCATCTTCAAAGTCATGCATGTCAACAGTGTTCTTATTACGGCGTGCAGCAAATAATGCAGCTTCGTTAACAAGGTTTGCCAACTGTGCACCAGAGAAACCTGGAGTACCACGAGATAGAACTTTAACATCCACACCCGTAACTGAAGGTAATTTTTTCAAATGTACATTCAGAATCTGCTCACGACCACGAATGTCAGGCAAACCTACCATTACTTGACGGTCAAAACGACCTGGACGTAATAATGCTTTATCCAAGACATCAACACGGTTAGTCGCAGCAATTACGATTACACCTTCGTTACCTTCAAAACCATCCATTTCTACAAGCATTTGGTTCAAGGTTTGTTCACGTTCATCATGACCACCACCTGTACCTGAACCACGGTGACGACCTACTGCATCAATCTCGTCAATAAAGATAATACAAGGCGCATGACGCTTCGCTTGCTCGAACATATCACGGACACGGGACGCACCCACACCCACGAACATTTCGACAAAGTCAGAACCTGAAATGCTGAAGAAAGGAACTTTAGCTTCACCAGCAATTGCTTTGGCTAATAACGTTTTACCAGTACCCGGAGGACCAACCATAAGTACGCCACGAGGAATGGTAGCGCCCAAACGTTTGAATTTTGCAGGGTCTTTTAAGAAATCTACAATTTCAACAACTTCTTGTTTTGCTTCATCACAGCCGGCAACGTCAGAAAAATTAACTTTGATTTGGTCTTCAGAAAGCATTTTTGCTTTCGACTTACCAAAACTCATCGGTCCATTTTTTCCGCCTGCACCACCACCCATGTTACGCATAAAGAACATGAATAACAGAATGATTAACAGTACAGGGAAACTAGCAATGAGAAGTTGCATCAAAATGCCTTGACGTTGAGGAGCCGTTCCCTCTACAACAACATTTTGCTTATTTAAGCTCGGCATAAGCTCAGTGTCTTCAACTTGCGGACGAACAGTTTCAAACTGTGATCCGTTAGTTTTTTCACCATTAATATTTAAACCGTCAATTGTGACTTGCTTAATTTGGCCAGCATTCACCGCTGCAACGAAATCTGAGTATTTCATCGCAGTAGGCTTATTGCGGTCACTGATATTACTGAAAATTAAAATCAGAACACCAAGTATTATTAGCCACAATACGGCATTCTTGAAGTAATCGCTCAAAGCTTTATTCCCATATCGATCTAATTTGATCATGCCCAATCTTGGCTGATCGTCATAAAAACAGCAACTGTATTGCTTGCGGATAACCTAAAAGTACAAAATGCACAATTTTTAGGAGCTTGGCAAGTAAACTTTATTGCAATGCTTTCTTACGCCCTTGTCCAACCAAAAAAACTTCTTTAGAGCGCGCCCGAGAAGCTGCTGGTTTTGCTGTCTTTAACACATCAAAACTATCAACCACTTGTTTACGAAACTCATCGAATCCTGCGCCTTGGAACACTTTAACCACAAACTGTCCATTAGGACCAAGAACCTTTTGAGCAAAATCTAAAGCCAGTTCACATAAGTAAATCTGTCTAGGTTGATCAACAGCCCTATTACCTGATGTATTGGGGGCCATATCAGAAATTACAATGTCTACTTGTCGCCCATTTAAAATATTTAACAATTTTTCAAATACAGCTTCTTCTCTAAAGTCGCCTTGTAAGAAAGTGACATCAGGCAAAGCATCCATGGGCAAAATATCGGAAGCAATCACTAAACCTTTGCTACCCACAAGTTTTCCAGCAATTTGAGACCAGCTACCAGGAGCTGCACCCAAATCGACTACCGTCATGCCTGGCTTGATCAACTTATATTTTTCTTGGATTTCAAGAAGTTTATATGCTGCTCGCGCACGATACCCTTCCTTTTGTGCTTTTTTTACAAAAGGATCGTCTAGATGTTCCCTCATCCACGCACGACTACTTTTCGACAATTTCTGGTTTGTAATGCGTGTTGCCATAACTCACTAAATATCAAAAAAACTTCTGATCGTTCATTGTACGTGAAAATTACTCTCATTACAGTACGGATGTAGCGTAATCTCACCAAGTTTTACAGTTTTTTTCCAATAATGTTGATCGATTATTTATACAGTTTTTCGTACATCTGAATTTAAGTTTTTTGCTATACTAAGTCGTTTTTAAAATCAGGTATTTTTAATGGCCGCTTTATCTATCCATGAACGTAAACGTTTACGTCAAATTGGTCATGTGCTTAATCCGGTTGTCATGATTGGTGGACAAGGCTTAACAGATGCTGTTATCGAAGAAACTCTTCGTGCTTTAAACGACCACGAACTTATCAAAGTTAAAGTTGCTGGTGAAGACCGTGAAGCACGTACTGCTGTAATTGATGCAATTGTAGAAGCGACTGGCGCAGAAGCTGTGCAAAAGATTGGTAAAATTGTTTTACTTTACAAAAAAGCAGCTAAGCAAAACCAGCATTTGTCTAATCTTGTTCGCCACGCTCATTTAGCAAACTAATTTGATTTGACAAACTATGGCAAGTTACGAACTTTCAGCTTTTGATCGTTTTCATGCTGTTTCTGTTGTTGGCGCAATTGAACAGCAAGCACCGCACACCTTAAATGTCGGTTTTTGGATTCGTGATCCAAATCAACTCATTGTCTGGCCCCAAGAAGTCACGGCTCATCCTCGTCAGGATTTTTTGTGGGAAGAAACTTGTTTCGAAATTTTTGTTGGCGTGCATGATGAAGATTATTATCGGGAAATTAACCTTTCCCCTTCTCAAGCATGGCAGTCTTATCAGTTTGAAGAATATCGCTATCCAGAAAGTATGCCTCCCCTTGCTGCTTACGATATCGAACTGAACCATCTCAAGCGTACTCATTATGGCTTAAATGTTAGTCTTGATTTGGGACAATTTATGCAACAGCATCGCTTGAAATGGGCAAACCTTTATTTAGGTTTAACTGCAGTTTTAAAAACCAAAGAAGGTATACAGTACTATGCAATGCAGCATAGTGGAAAAAGTGCAGATTTCCATAATAAGCGTGACTGGTTACATCAGTTTTAAAAGTAAAAAAGCGAGAAATTAATTCTCGCTTTTTTATAGCTAGCTAAAAGCTAAGATCATTAGTTATCTCGTGCTTTATTCCAGGCTTCAACTGCATTATTTTTAGTACGCTTAATACTTTCACTTAAAGAATCTTTGTGCTTCAAAGAAATCTGGCTAATATCACCTTTAAGTTCTTTACTGACTTTAGTCAAATCTTCGATAAGTGCGTTAATTTCTGCTTTCAAAGCATTTTTAAGTTCAGCAAGTCCTTCTTGTGAGGTGCTAAACTGAGCTTTAATCACATCAAGACGTTGTAGAATATCTTGTTTAATTTGAACAAATTGATTTTGAATATTCTTATTTAACTCATGAGTTTCAGCTTCAATTTTTTCTTGAGTTTCGCTTAAAACTTCTTTGACCTGCTCTTGAGTTTCAGTAATAGCTTCTTTCACCTGAGTTTTCGCTTCTGTAGCAACTTCTTTAATCTGCTCAGTTTTCTCGGCAACACTTTCTTTTACTTGCGCAGTTTTAGCAGTTACTGTTCTTTTCGCTTTAGTTGTAGTAGCAGCTACGGTTTCTTTCACTTCATTCACCTCAGCTTTTACTGAATCAACAACTGCTTGAGCTTTCTCGCTCACATCTTTTGAAACTTGATCATTACTCATGCTATTTCCTCATATTGTTTATTTTTTAACTAGCAATACAATAAATCCAGTTCTAAAAATTCAGCCAGCAAATTGTTAGACAATTTATCAAAAGTAACTGATTCGGATGAGCGGATAATTTTTTTGTAAAAATCAAGCAATGAATTATGTTTTTTAGCAGAAAATAAATAGACTTTTTAAGGTTCCATGCGTATAATGCGCTGTTAAGTTACAAGCGAGCAGACCGATAGGGAGGGGCATGTTTTATCACAACATCGCCTATCTTTTTTGGGTCTACTCGCTTTTTTACAGCCGAAATTCAGGAGCTTTGGTTTGAGCACCCCCGCCATTTTAGCCCTCGCAGATGGAACGATCTTTAAAGGAACGTCAATCGGCGCAACGGGAAGTACGACTGGAGAAGTCGTTTTTAACACAGCCATGACAGGCTATCAAGAAATTTTGACTGACCCAAGTTATGCACAACAAATTGTGACATTAACTTACCCACATATCGGAAACACTGGCTGCAACGCGGAAGACGTTGAATCTGGTCGTATCCATAAAGTATGGGCGAATGGTTTAATTATTCGTGACCTTCCACTACTACACAGCAACTTCCGTGCTGAACAGTCATTGAGTGAATATTTGCAAGAACACAATGTTGTTGCAATCGCGGATATTGATACACGTAAATTAACACGTATTTTGCGTGACAAAGGTGCACAAAATGGTTGCATCCTTGCTGGCGAAAATATTACTGAAGAAGAAGCTATAGCCAAAGCTCGTGCTTTTGGTGGCTTAAACGGTTTAGACCTTGCAAAAGAATGTTGCGATCCAACTGGTTTTGAATGGTCTGAAGGTTCATGGACTCTAGGCCAAGGCTTCTCTCAACCTGAATTAAAATATCATGTAGTTGCATACGATTACGGTGTCAAAACCAACATCTTGCGTATGCTTGCAGACCGCGGTTGCAAATTAACCGTTGTTCCCGCAGAAACTCCGGCTGAAAAAGTATTGGCACTTAATCCGGATGGCGTATTCCTTTCAAATGGTCCTGGCGATCCAGCTGCTTGTGATTATGCAATCGAAGCTGTAAAAACTATTGTTGAAACCACAACATTACCTGTATTTGGTATTTGCTTAGGCCACCAAATCTTGGCACTCGCTTCTGGTGCAAAAACTGTAAAAATGAATCATGGTCACCACGGTGCTAACCACCCTGTACAAAATCTTGAAGATGGTACAGTGATGATTACTTCACAAAACCATGGTTTCGCTGTAGATGCTGAAACTTTACCGGCTAACTTAAAAGCAACGCATAAATCATTGTTCGATGGCACCTTACAAGGGATTCACCGTACAGACAAACCAGCTTTCAGCTTCCAAGGTCACCCTGAAGCAAGCCCAGGTCCACATGATTGTGCCCCATTGTTCGATCATTTCATCGAACTTATCGAAGCATCTAAACAGTAATTAAGGAGCGAATAATGCCTAAACGTACGGATATTAAAAGCATCTTAATTATTGGTGCTGGCCCGATTGTGATTGGTCAGGCATGTGAGTTTGACTACTCAGGTGCTCAAGCGTGTAAAGCGCTTCGTGAAGAAGGCTACCGTGTTATTTTGGTTAACTCTAACCCAGCAACCATTATGACAGACCCTTCAATGGCTGATGCAACTTATATTGAGCCAATTACTTGGCAAACAGTTGCACAGATTATTGAAAAAGAACGCCCAGATGCAGTATTGCCAACTATGGGTGGCCAAACTGCGTTGAACTGTGCTCTTGCACTTGATGAGCACGGCGTTCTTGAGAAATATAATGTTGAATTAATTGGTGCAACTAAAGACGCAATTGAGAAAGCCGAAGATCGTAAACTCTTCGATATCGCTATGCGTAAAATTGGCTTGGAATGTCCAAAAGCTGCCATTGCTGAAACAATGGAAGAAGCTTTAGAAATCCAGTCACGCTTTGGTTTCCCAGTAATTATCCGTCCATCATTCACAATGGGTGGTTCGGGTGGCGGTATTGCATATAACCGTGAAGAATTCCTTGAGATTTGTGAACGAGGTTTTGACCTCTCTCCTACTCACCAGTTATTGATCGATGAATCTTTAATTGGTTGGAAAGAATACGAAATGGAAGTTGTTCGTGACAAAAACGACAACTGTATTATCGTATGTGCCATCGAAAACTTCGACCCAATGGGCGTACACACTGGTGACTCAATTACTGTAGCACCAGCTCAAACATTAACTGACAAAGAATACCAATTGATGCGTAATGCTTCAGTTGCAGTTCTTCGTGAAATTGGTGTTGAAACAGGTGGTTCTAACGTCCAGTTCGGTATTAACCCGAAAGACGGACGTATGGTTGTGATCGAGATGAACCCACGTGTATCTCGTTCATCTGCGCTTGCTTCTAAAGCAACAGGTTTCCCGATTGCTAAAATCGCAGCAAAACTTGCTGTTGGTTATACCCTTGATGAATTGAAAAATGACATCACTGGTGGCATAACTCCTGCAAGCTTCGAACCATCAATTGACTACGTTGTAACGAAGATTCCTCGTTTTAACTTCGAGAAATTCCCACAAGCTGAACCAGTTCTTACCACTCAGATGAAATCTGTTGGTGAAGTGATGGCAATTGGCCGTAACTTCCAAGAATCTGTACAAAAAGCATTACGTGGTCTTGAAGTTGGTGTAAGCGGTTTTGATGAAAAAATCGAAGCTGGTGCAACAAATGCAAAAGAAATTATTCTAAAAGAACTTAAAGTTCCGGGTCCTGAGCGTATCTGGTACGTAGCGGACGCTTTCCGTCATGGTTTCTCTTTAGATGAAGTTTTTGAAGCGACTAAGATTGACCGCTGGTTCCTTATCCAAATTCAAGACATCATTAAAACTGAAGCTCAAGTGAAAACTTTAGGTTTTGGTGACTTAAACGCTGACAACATCCGTTCGTTTAAGCGTAAAGGTTTATCTGACCTTCGTATTGCTCACCTCATGGGCATTTCACAAAAGCAATTCCGTAAACAACGTTGGAACTTGGGTGTTTATCCAGTTTACAAACGCGTTGATACATGTGCAGCAGAGTTTGAATCTGGTACTGCATACATGTATTCAACTTACGATGAAGAATGTGAAGCAAATCCATCAAACCGTGACAAGATCATGGTCATTGGTGGTGGTCCAAACCGTATTGGTCAAGGTATCGAATTTGACTACTGCTGTGTACACGCTGCATTAGCTATGCGTGAAGACGGTTACGAAACAATCATGGTGAACTGTAACCCTGAAACTGTTTCTACCGACTATGACACATCTGACCGTCTATACTTCGAACCTGTAACACTTGAAGATGTACTTGAAATCGTACGTACAGAGAAACCTAAAGGCGTAATCGTACAGTACGGCGGTCAAACTCCGCTTAAATTGGCACGTGCTTTAGAAGAAGCAGGTACTCCAATTATCGGTACATCACCAGATGCGATTGACCGTGCTGAAGATCGTGAACGTTTCCAACAAATGATCCAACGTTTACAGCTTCGTCAACCAAACAACAGCATTGTAAAATCTGCTGAAGAAGGTATCTCTGAAGCTGCAAAAGTAGGTTATCCGCTTGTTGTTCGCCCATCTTATGTATTAGGTGGTCGTGCAATGGAAATCGTATATAACGAAGAAGAACTTAAACGTTACCTTCGTGAAGCAGTTCAAGCATCTAATGAAGCCCCTGTTCTTCTTGACCGTTTCCTAGATGACGCAACTGAAGTTGATGTTGACTGTGTATCTGACGGTAAAGACGTTGTGATCGGCGGTATCATGCAGCATATTGAACAAGCAGGTATTC
The DNA here is from genome assembly GCF_000588535.1 of Acinetobacter sp. 742879. Lineage (NCBI taxonomy): Bacteria > Pseudomonadati > Pseudomonadota > Gammaproteobacteria > Moraxellales > Moraxellaceae > Acinetobacter > Acinetobacter sp. 742879. The sequence continues at coordinate 98,143 of NZ_JFYC01000014.1, forward strand.
ACTCAGGTGACTCTGCATGTTCGATTCCTCCTTATTCTTTATCTAAAGAAATTCAGGATGAAATGCGTCGTCAAACGATTGCGATGGCAAAAGAACTTGGCGTTGTTGGCTTGATGAACGTTCAGTTCGCTGTAAAAGGTGACGATATTTACGTTCTAGAAGTTAACCCACGTGCTTCACGTACAGTTCCATTCGTATCGAAGTGTATTGGTGATTCTTTAGCGAAAGTTGCTGCGCGTTGTATGGCAGGGCAATCTCTTGAGTCTCAAGGGTTTACTAAAGAAATCATTCCAACTCACTTTGCTGTGAAGGAAGCCGTTTTCCCATTCGCTAAATTCCAAGGCGTAGACCCTATGCTTGGACCTGAGATGAAATCTACAGGTGAAGTGATGGGCGTAGGTAAAACATTTGGTGAAGCATTCTATAAAGCTGTTTTAGGCTCAAATGAACGCTTACCTGGTTTACCAACTGAAGGCGAAGTAAAACATGCTTTCTTATCAGTACGTGAATCTGACAAGAAATACATCGCTGATATCGCTAAGAAATTAGTTGAATATGGCTTCAAGCTTGTTGCAACAGGTGGTACTTACCAAGTGCTTAAAGAAGCAGGTTTAGAATGCGAATCTGTAAATAAAGTTACTGAAGGTCGTCCACATATTGTTGACCGCTTGAAAAATGGTGAAATACACCTTATTGTCAATACCACTGAAGGTAAACAGGCTCAATATGACTCTGCAATGATTCGTCGTGCTGCCCTACAAGGCAAAGTGTATTACACAACGACCATCAATGGCGCAGAAGCTGTTTGCCAAGCCTTTGCTGTGAAATTGCCAATGGATGTATACCGCTTGCAAGATTTAACTGTAGGTTAATTTTTTTACCGATAAGTCCCGTCACCTTATCGGTGGCGGGATTTTTTTATTTTTTTTACTTTGTTTTCTTAACTTAAGAGGGACCGAAATGCAACGTTATCCAATGACCCCTGAAGGTAAAATCGCCTTAGAGAAAGAATTACAACATCTGAAATCTGTTGAACGTCCACGTATTACTCAAGCAATTGCTGAAGCACGTGAACATGGGGACTTAAAAGAAAATGCAGAATACCATGCTGCTCGTGAACAGCAAGGTTTCTGTGAAGGACGCATCCAAGATATCGAAGGAAAATTGGGTGCTTCACAAGTCATCGATGTTAAGGACTTAGAACAAAACGGTCGTGTTGTATTCGGTGTTACGGTAACGATTGAAAACCTTGATACTGAAGAACGTAAGACTTATAAAATTGTTGGTGATGATGAAGCTGATTTTAAAATCAATAAAATCTCAGTGAACTCACCAATCGCACGTGGCCTTTTGAGCAAGAGTGAAGGTGATGAAGTAAAAATCGTTACTCCTCAAGGCGAAGTGGAATATGAAATCGTAAGTGTAGAATATCTTTAATTTATAAATAGATATACTTAAACTATAAAACCCCTCAATTGAGGGGTTTTTTATATTTCAGACAAATATTAAAAAAATTCACTATGCATATTTTAAAAAGCCTGATGCAAAGATTTTAAAAGCATTTAATGCTTCAGGAAGTACCTGTTCAGGATATTCACTAGAAGCCACCCATAATGCAGCGTTCATGGCAGCCCCATTTAAAAGCACTGCTGCCGCTTCAGGATCTACAGTTTTAATTTGTTTTGCTGTTAATAGCTGTTTAACGCACTCACGGGTAGACTGCAGACATCTGTTTTGACTTGGCCAATGTGCTGGATCACCTAGCACGGCAGGTCCGTCACGTAACACAATACGCTGAAACTCAGGATTTAAAGCATTTTGAATATAGGCCTGCCCTTCAAGTAGCAATCCTTCCCAAAGATCATCAGGCTGCTCTAGATGCTGCTGGGCATATTCTGCCATTTGTGAATCAATTTGATCGACCACTGCAGCAAATAAACCACGCTTATCGCCAAAATGATGGTATAGCGCCCCACGGGTCAACCCTGCTTCTGCCGTGAGTTTATCCATTGAAGTATCTGCATAGCCATATTCAGCAAATGCACGACGTGCTACTTCAATCAGTTTCTTGCGGGTTTCCGCCATCTTTTGTTCACGAACAGACATGTATTTCACCAGCTAATCATCACAAAAAATTTTAATTGACATACGCCTCGTATGTCAATTATTTTACATACGAGGCGTATGTGAAACCTGAGCGACATTTACTGATTGGTATTTAAATACTGAAGGAGAACAAACCTGATGAGAACTGCAATATTTCCTAAAGACCGCCATGCATTATATGAACAACATGGTTATTCAGCCGCAATTCAATCGAAAGATTTACTCTTTGTTTCAGGTCAGGTTGGTAGCCTTGAAGATGGCTCACCTGTACCTGATTTTGAAAAACAGGTAATCCAAGCTTTTAAGAACTTAGCAGATACACTGAAAGCAGCAGGTTGTACTTTCGATGATATTATTGATGTCACCACCTTTCATACTGATCCAGAACGGCAGTTTGAAAGCATTATGAAAGTTAAAAATCAAATCTTTACACAAAAGCCTTATCCTAATTGGACCGCTGTGGGGGTAACTTGGTTAGCAGGTTTTGATTTTGAAATTAAAGTTATTGCACGTATTCCTCATAGTAATTAATTCAAATTAGCACGTACTTTAGTATTCTATTCATTGGCTGAGCTGAGATTATTGGTTCAGCTTGAATCGCAATTCGGTATAATGGTGTATTCCCTTTTTTATATTTCCCTTATGGCTGAAAAGTTAATTGGCTCCCCTGTTCGTCATTGGTGTGAATTTGAGTTTATTTCCAAAACTGTTAAAAATCCGAACATCCATATCAGCGGTCATTATTCTTATTATTCAGCTTATTGGGATCAAGGCTTTGAACGTTGTGTAGTACGTTATTTACATGACAAAGCTTCAACCCCAGAAAAACCGATTGACCAACTTTATATTGGCAATTTTGTTTGTTTTGGCGCTGAGTGTGTAATCATGATGGGTGGTAATCAGCTTCATAGACCTAACTGGATTTCAACTTTCCCTTTTGATACTCGTAGTTTTTTGGCGGCTGGCGATACTATTATTGCTGATGGCTGCTGGATTGGTAGCCGTGCCATGATTATGCAAGGTATCAAACTAGGTGAAGGTGCAGTGGTCGCCACTGGAGCCGTGGTAACTAAAGATGTTCCTCCTTATGCAATTGTAGGTGGAGTGCCTGCGAAAATTATTAAATATCGCTTTCCTCAAGAACAAATCGACAAACTACTTGCTTTAAAACTTTATGATTTAGATGAGAAGCAAATTTTGAAAATACGTGAATATCTTCAAACTGACGATATTGCTGCTTTATCTACACATATAGAAAATTTGCGCAATTTATAAAAATTTATCTACAAAATTTGTCGTTATAAAATCACAAATGATTACGTGCTTGAATTTAAATCGTCAAAAAATAGGTATAAAGTATTAATAAATAAGCATCATTACAATAAGGAAAATACTCATGTTATATCAACATATTTTGGTACCAATTGACGGTTCTGAAACTTCTATGGTTGCCATGAAAGAGGCCATTAAGCTGGGAAAAGCATTAAATAGCAAAATTACAGTTGTACAAGTGATGGCACTTGATCCATTTATTGCTGATGTCTACGTAAAAACTGGCCAAACTAATGAGTTGATTGAACGTACAAGAACTTATTTGCTCGACATTTTAGAAAAAGCAAAACAAGAATTTGCCAATGAAGGCATTACTGTTGAAACCAAACTGTTGGAAGGCTTTGTTGTACATGAGGAAATCATTCAAGCTGCTCAAGACTTAAATACAGATCTGATTGTCATGGGTTCTCATGGCCGCACGGGAGTCCGAAAACTCGTGTTGGGAAGTGTTGCACAAAAAGTTTTAGGGGAAAGCCATATTCCTGTGTTAATTGTTCGCTAAAGTGAGACGCCTGTTTGGCTAAAGTGAGCAAGATAGGCTTCTATTTCTTAAAAGGCATAACCTCTTCACGCGATTGCTCAACCGTTATTGTTTTTTTACTTTTGAAAGCTTCCCAAGAATAATTTTTATAATTTAATTGCCATAAATAATATGGTTGTCCCACATCTTTAAATTGAATGTTTAGTATCATCCATGCCTCATCATGACAATGGGGCGATTTTTTATAATCTTGTTCTGAAAAACATGCTCGAATCATTTCTCGTGAAGAAAAAGCAATATCTTTTAGTGCAACTTGATACTCCCCATGAGGTTTGAGCTTAATGAAGTCAGCATTTTCTTCAAAACGCCCTCCTCCTGAGTAACCCGTAAACCATCTATTAACTACTGCGATTGCAAACTCATTTTTATTTAATGGATATAAAGCTGGAAAGATTTGTAATCCATCTGGTGCCAAATCATCGGTGTGAGGCTCTTTATTATTATGTTGATAATCTTTAAAGTCCCATTGATCAACTACTTTATATTGATTATTTTGCTTCTTAACCTGAACAATTTGTGGACTTTCATCTATTAGGTAATAAATCGAATCTTGCGTATTTTTTCCCTTCCACAGGATAGCTTCACCACTGCATTTCTGTCTCAGTTGCTTGCATATCAAATCTATGTCTTGCTGAGAAGCCTTTATATTTGCAAAAGGTTGAGTTGAAATATCCTTTTCAGCATAACTCACCTGTGCCATCAAACTTAAAAGTAATACTGCTCCACTACACCATTTATTATTCTTTTGCATGTGTATTTACTCTCTAACATAAATATTAAGGCTGCCAAGCAAACTGCTTTAAGTCAACTTTACCATTTAACAAATAGACACCTTCAGCTTCCAATTTTAATTGCTGAATATTTTCACCTTTTTCATTAAATTTACTTAGGCTAATTTTGCCTTGAGAATTAATCACACGATACCAAGGGAACTTGATGATCAGCTTCAAGATGTTTCAAAACATAGCCGACTAATCTTGCATGTTTTGGTAATCCTGCCATACGAGCCACTTGTCCATAGGTTGCAACTTTTCCGTAAGGAATCAAAGCAATGACTTCTAAAATTTGCCGATGTAGTTCATACTGAGTTGTCAAAATGGACTCCATAAAAATTGACATCATTCATATCATATAAAAATTTTTTGAACAAAACTAAATGCAATCCAAGGTGGGCTTGAGGGAAATCTGCATGAAAAAAACATTACTGGTGATTACTGGCACTTTACTATGCGTTTCTTGTACTACACGCCCTCCTCTTCCTTTAGGAGAAACACCTAAAGTCTCTACAGATGGCCGTCCTATTATTCCAGTCACTTTTGTTTTTACAACCAACTCTCCAGAAGCTACAAAGTTTGATAATTATCAACAGATGCGTAAGGAAATTAAAATATTAAATAAATACTATGTAGATGATAAAAATAATAAAATTTTTAAATTTAAATTACATCGTTATATTCCTTATGAAGAGTTTTCAAAATTACATTGTGATTTAAAACAACAGATTAATCAGCCCTCCCCAATTACGATTGAAACCATTCCTGCCAGTGTAAATACGTGTTTTCCGAAACGAACTGCAAGTAAAGAAGTGATTGTTTTTATTTATGATGCCTACTCAACGAAATGGAAATTTGAAGATGTAACAAGTAGAGCTTTTCGTAATAATGGCAAACCCTTTATTTTATTAGACTGGAACCGCCTCAATTATAATATTCAGGCTGGTAGCGTACATGAAATGGGACATGTGTTTGGACTAAAACATGTTTGTGCACCAAAAGCTACAAAACGTACTCCAACAAACATCATGGCAAGCGCCGAATGTAAATTAGGCAGTGGTGGCTTAAGAAATTTAGGATTTACGCCAGTACAACTTCAAACTATTTTATCGACATACAAACAATATCCCTAAAATTTAAATTCAATATATGGCCCTAAGTTATCTTGGGTAGCGATGTAATTTTCAGGGGTCAGTGAAGATGCCATGTAAGTACTAGCTTTTAAGAAATCTTCAGCATTGACTGGATATGGCTGCCAAAATGTTTTCAAATTATTGGTGTAAATTGGATAAAGACGAAGTAAGTCTTTTGACAAATCTAACCTTGCTATACAACCATAAGGTAAGGCATTGTGTTTGTCATATTCGCCATTGCTATTAAACACAGCATTGCCAATACCAAACACGACTGGCTTTTGGTTAATGATCTGGACAGGTTGAATAGTATGAGCACCATGACCAATGATCAAGTCAGCGCCAGCTTGAGTTAGAATGGTAGCAAGCTTACTCTGTTCTTTTGTAATTGGCTTAAAGTCGACACCCCAATGGCAAATAACAATAATTTTATGTTCAGGATGAGTCAGCCTATAGCGACCTATTTGTTCAAGCAAAACACCATTTAAACACGCAACCCCACTCTTATAACCTAAAGCATAAAAATCATAATCGAGATAGGCAGTATCTCTGTGCCAGTATCCGTTAAAAATAGCATAACGCTTATTTTCAAAAGAGAGTTCAAAGTAGTTATGAGCATCTTTTTGGTTTACACCTGCCCCGATATAAGAAATGTTAGCCTGATTCAACTGTTGTAATGTATAGGTCAGCCCACGATCCCCATAGTCTTTTAGATGGTTATTTGCCAACACCACATGATTAACGTGAATATTTTTGAATGCTGCTAATGTTTGTTCAGCATCAGCTTTAAGAATAAATGGCTTTTTATGACCTAAAGGAGATTGGTTTTCTAAAGAAAACACCGCTTCAAAGTTAGCAATATTTAAGTCATGATCACCTAAAAAAGCTTTTATTTTTTTAAAAGAATAGTCATATCCATATTGTTGTATAGCATCTTTTTGACCCTTTGACCTGCGCTTTTCAGTGTAGATTTCCCCAAAGTAGGTATCGCCTAGAATGTTAATAATGCCACTTGGGGCTGAGCAAACTTTAGGTTGTACCTTCTGTGCTTGAAAACAATGATAGTAAGGAATCAAGTGCTCAGCACGATGAATATCATCTAAAAATGAAAAGAAACCAATCGTTTGGTTTTCTTCAAAGAACGTCAGATAAATTTTTCTAAATGAGTTTGTAAGATATAAGACCTCTACTACATTCCGTCCCATTAATGGTGTCTGAGGGAGATAAGACTTTCCTTGAAAATTCAGCTCTTTTATAAAGAATAGTTCTTTTATATCATTGGGATAGCTATAAATTTTTCTGATCAATAAAAACAAATTCTTTAACTGATTTTGGGTACCTGCATTTTTTAGGGTTAAGTTATAGGTAGCGGCTCTTTTAGAGAAAATTAAAGATACTTGCTCATTTATACCGCAGAGCATATTACTTAAAGCATCTTTTACATCTGCTGCTTGAGTAAAAATTAAGAACTGCAATAACTCGGTAAATGTATAACTTTCTGAGGGTTTTAAGCCTAGATTTTGCTGACCTAATTGCTCAGATAGATGTTCAGGGACAACATAGTCATCTTGAGCTTGTACACTTTTTTGCTGAAATTGCTCTAATGCGTAGTCAATTAGCAGTAGTGTTGAAATATCATCGTCAAATTCGAATTGCCATAAAGCTTCATCGAAACTTGTCGTATCGATATGTGCTAATAACTTGATTTCAACAGGCTGATATTTCATGGCTCATCACCTTTGTAATCTTTTACGTAAGCGATATAACCTGATAAGTTATGCTCTTGGTCATCAATCCGTACTCGAAAACGATCATGACGAATATAAAACGCATGTAAAATTTTATCTGGCCGAGCCATATACATCGCCATTTCCGGATAAAAAAAGCCTGTCGTTTGAAAATCAGCTCTAAACTCAATTAATTTTTGAAGCTCAGGCATATAAGCTTGCTCGAAAAGTGCTGTGTGCCCCTGCTCTTTTAAACGGTTCACCATTTTATAAGCAGCCATTAACATTTCTAGTAAAGTCGCATAAGTCGTTTTTCGATTGCGAATAAAAATAAAATGTTTTAAATAATTATTTAAACCAAAAATAAAATATTTATCTTCGGGGCATATTTTAGTGAGTTCATTTGTACAGTAACTTAACCAATGATCATGGTATTTTTCATATCTCTTTTCAATAAAACATTCAAACATTAATTTAACAGTTTCTAATAATCTAGAATCTTGGTTGATTTGATATAATCTTAATAAAGCTAAAGCAGCTTCACCATCATAATAAATAATTCTGAATTTTTCTTTTAAATCATAATCTGGATAATTTAATACGTGAGTTGTTGAGCCATTTGAATCTATTAATTTTAAAATACCATTTGCAAGTTTCTTTGCATATTTTTGATAATTAATTTTTTGAGTAATTTCTTGATATTTAGTTAACATTAAAATAGCAGCCGCATTGGCACCTAATTTGATTTCAAACTCCCCTTCTTTACCATCAATCATAAAAGCAGTTTCTGAGTCTTTTTCTTTATAGAAGTTGGTCAGTGCATATTGGATAGCAGCATGTATCTTGGGCCAATATTCTGGCTTGCTCTGCACTTCAAATGTTTCCAGCAACGCATACACCGAGGTACAGTGGCGTACCGTATTGTAGTTACGAATATCTCGATCATAGGCAGAAAAATAGCCATAGATAAATTTGCCATTTTCTTGAATTTGATCATGCAAAAATGCCGAATTTTTTTCAATTAACGACTGAAAATGCTGTTTCTTATTGCTCGAAATCGCCCTAATACCATTCGCATCATAACCGCTCGCTAAATTAATGAATTGCCCATTTTCATAAAATGCTGCATAGGTATCAAAAGTCCAAATGTCTTGTAGTTCTTGTAGTTTAATCTGTGGTTTAGTCGCGTTATATTTTTGCTTAATTGCATAATTCAGATTTGTTTCATCAAAAAAGTTGGGTTTGTCATAGCTCAAGCCTCGAATAATTGCTTTTCCATAAATCTCTTGCTCAAGAAAAGCTACTGAACAGTGTTCATCAAACCCAATACCTTTACGGTAGTGGTTGTTGTGAAATTGATGATGGACTTGCTGCTCTACTACTTTCCAAGCTTGTTTCGTTAAATTATATGCAACATCAATTTTTATATAATCAACAAGTGACTCATGTGCAAACTGGTCATTAATGAAGGCTAATAATTGTATTTTTGCTTGTGAAAAGCTTGTTTTTTCACTATGCCAGACATTACATCTTTGGTCTTTAGGCCCAAATGATATAAATAAAATCGTCTTCTTTTGAAGATCTGAAACATGGGGAGCGATATGTTCTAACCAAAGGTTCAGTTGTCTTTGGAAGTTTAAAAATGCTGTCACTCGAAATCAGTTCCTATCTGTTGTTTGTTGTTCTATAAAGTTTTCAATCCATCATAGCATGAACATGTAAAAAGCTAAGTTAACGTATTGTTTAGACATAAAAAAAGAACCCGAAGGCTCTTTTTTTATTTGGTTAATTATCTATTAATAGATAATTTGACCATTGTTGAGAAGATCATTGAGGGTCAATGAAGTTCGAGATTCGTCTAGATGAATCGTCAACAATTGAGTATTTGAATAAGTAAGGCCTAAACCATCGCGATCAACGCTAATCGTAGCGTTTTGAGTCGCAGGATCGTAGCTTACCGATACATATTGCCCAATAGTTAAACTGTTTGGGTTACCAAGTAATAAGTTACTAATATCAATCTTGTCAGCTTGAGTATCAGTTGCCGTATTACCTACATGGAAGTCGGTCCATACATCTACATTACCAGTTGTTGTATTACCACCTGTTGCATTAGTAGCAGTAGTTAATACGTTGTAAATTAAGGTATCCGAGCCATTCCCAAGCGTAAATGTATCATTTGCCGCAGTACTAATCACAATACTATTCAACTCTTGGCTCAAGTTAATCGTCAATGTAGAGGTATATTCACTACCATCGATCACTGAAACTAACTTGTAATCAATCACATCAACTGTCGCATTTGCAGCAGTATCTAATGGTTTGTAATAGTACGAGCCATCATTGTATAGATACAACGTACCTTCACCTGTATTGACTCCTTGACCTGCAGCTAGCTCATAAGTGCCAGTTGTCGAGTTCATTACATAGAGCTGAGTACCTTCTACGACATCATTAGTAAGTACGTTTCCAGTAATCCAGTCTGTTTGACCATCTGGTGTGTATTGATCCAGATGTGTAGTCTGAGTTGTTACAACAGTATCTAGTGTTACCTGCCCAACTGATACTAGAGCACTTATATTAAATACGACTTGATATGTACCAGCGGTTAAATAAGGGATATCCGCACTAATCGCTGGAATACCCACACCCGCCGCTGAAGCAAGTAGTGTTGTAGAACCCGTATACGCTGTATTAACCCATGTACCACCAACATTTTGTTGAATTACATAACTAATTGTAGTTACAGCGGATAAACTCAATGTCCCCGTATAGTTAATTTGTATTGAAACATCATCAGAAGTACCGTTAGCGACTGTAAATTGGCTAGAAGTGACTGTACCTGTATTACTATAGATAGGTACTCCTAAAACTGTACCAGTTTGAGTAAACTGGAGGTTGCCACTCGATACATCTACTGCCGCATCAATAACTGGTGTCATACTGATTGTTGCATCATCTGTATCAGCTGTTACAGATGGTGTTGGAAGTGTAGCATCTGCCGAAGGATCTGCTGTGTTCCAAGTTACATCAACATCTGGTGAACCAACTTGAACATGTAATGTCGCTGTATCAGTTCTACCAGTTACAGGATCTGTCACTGTGTAAGTGAAGCTATCAACTTTACCTACATTCGCCATATTTGCAGTTGCTTGGTAGCTATAAGTACCGTCTGAATTAATAATCAAACTACCATATGCACCTATGATCGTTGTTGGAGTACCTACTACAACAGCCTCTGTATTACCATTTTCCGCTGTAACCGTAGTTACTACTGAAGTTGTCGTAATATAGTCTGGTACATAGTTTGTACCATAAACAGCAGAGTTATCATCAGCGAGTACATTACCAATCACAGGATCAACAACTAGTACAGGAGGCTGAGTAATATCACCATGATTTAGGGTGATATCCGCAGTAACATTACCTAGAGCTGTTAGAAGAGTGTTACTTTCCATGAACAATTCATAAGTACCAGCACTTAAGTTATCAATCTTGAATTGAACTTCAGAACCAAAGATACCTAACAAATCAATCACGCCAGTATCAGAACTATCAGCAACTACTGTACGAGAGCCGTCTGGATTTACTCGGGTTAATACCACATGTAAACCATCGACAACCGTAGCAACCGAACCGAAGTTCACTGCAATAATCGCATCAGTGAGGTTACCTGGATCAACTGTAAATGTCGCTGTACCTTCTTTAGAACCGATAACAATTCCACCTACACCGAGTAACCAGTTATAGCTGATCGCATTATCAAGTACCTCAGTGGTTACTGGATACACCATGTCAATCGTTGCTGAAGCAACGTTATCCATTGCATCAACAGGAACTGGGCTTGTGATAACAGCAGGTTGAGATGAATCATTAGGGTTCCAAGTCATATCCACACTATCACTATCCAAGTGAACATATAGAGTCGCTTGAGAACTATTGCCCGTAACTGGATCGAGTAACGTATAAGTAAACTCATCAACTTGTCCGAGATTTAGTCCATTCGCATTTGGTGTGTAAGTGTAGTTACCATTTTGATCAATTACCAAGGTACCGTAAGTACCTGCAATCGTAGTTGTACCAGTTGCACTTACTGCATTTCCATTAACTGTTGAGATAATAGCGTCATGGGTTGCAGCATCAACTGCACCGTTGATACCAACATCTTTAATAACGTTGCCAGAAATTGGCTCGACAGAGTAACCAGCCACGATGTATGGATTATAGACATCCATCGTACCAGTTAATGTTCCGCCTAGACCTACACCTAACAACCCGTCATAACCGATAAATGCACGGTATTGACCTGGTTCCAAACCATCTACTACAGCAGTTGCTACACCACCAATCAGAGATAGATCAATGAGCGAAGCTTCTGGGTTAGTTCCACCAATAGATACCCATTGTCCAGTAGTTGCATCGTATTTTTGAACAACTAGTGAGTAGTCACTTAATACATTCGCAGTGAGTAGTCCACTGAAGGTAAATGTAGCTGTACCTTCTCGGTCTGCATCCACATTAAATGCAATGGTTGCATCACCTAATAATTGTAAGTTCAAACCAGCGAGAGAAACTGCTGCTAAGTAACTTGCACTACCAAGAGCTACGTCATCTGCAACAAGCAACGATTCTGGATTAATTTCAGCCACTACTAGGTTGTCTGCTGCTTTCACAGAGCTCAATTGAATATTGAGATTTGCTTGAGCAGTATCCCCAGTTCCAGGATCGGTTAATGTATAGACAAACACATCTGTTTGACCTACACCAGCTGCACTTGCTGTAGGAGTATAAATGTATGAACCATCAAGATTTATCTCCAAGGTACCATAAGCACCATTAATGATCGTACCATCTGCTACAACAGGTTGACCGTTAACTGCACTCACAACTGTTGTTGGAGTCACGATGTCTACTTCACCTGAACCATTCACTTCTGTGATGACGTTACCATCAGCAACTTCAGTGTAGTATCCACCTACTTGCGTTGTGTCATAAACATCTATTGTGCCAGTTAAGGTACCAAGTAAACCAATACCTAGAAGACCGTTATAAGTCATGAATGCACGGTATTGACCTTCTTCTAAACCATCAATCACTACACTAGGAGTTGTACCTAATAAAGTAAGATCGAGAATGTCTGCTTGGCCACCACCATAGACAGAAGTCCATTGCCCCGTTGTTGTATCAAATTTCTGAAGGACTAGAGAATAATCAGATAATGCATCTACGCCAATTAAAGCACTGTACGTAAAGGTTGCGTTACCTTCATCACCTGCACCAACTGTAAAGCCAATCGCTTCAGAACCAAGTTGCAAATCAAGTCCAGCAAGTGACACAAGAGCTAAGTATGTTTTGCTACCTAGAGCTGCATCATCTTGTACAAGCAATGGTTGAGGTGCAAGTACTGCTGTATCAGTGTTATCAAAGGCAATGATACTAGACGAACTAATCGTTACCGTACCAGTTGCAGGAATCGATACATTACCCGCAGGATCTGTTGCAGTTACACTTACAGTATGTGGACCATCGATTAATGAAGGAAGTGTATTGTCCGCAAGCGTCCAAGTACCGTCACCGTTGTTGGTAGCATTATAGTTCAAGCCATCAACAGTCACTACAACAGTCGCAGTAGGATCATCAATCGTACCAGTCAATGGTGGCGTATCATCATTAGTAGTTACATTTGTGAAGCCAACTACTGGCGCAATAATATCAACGATAAAGCCGTCTGTACCATCGAGTACATCGCCTGTACCCAAGTTACCAGCAATATCTGTATAAGTACCATTAGCCACACTAATGCTTGGTGCTGTACCTGTACCATCTGGTGTGAACACTGCTGTCCACGTGATGTTGTCAGTTGTAACCAATGCACTCAACGTACCGCCAATAAGAGTGATGTCATTTGCATCAAAACCAGTCACCGCCTCACTGAACGTGAAGCTGATGTTCGCTGTTTCACCTGCTGCAAGTGCAAGGTCATCCGCTGTAATCGCAAGCGTTGGTGCAACAGTGTCTACAACAAAACCGTCGGTACCATCAAGTACATCACCTGTACCCAGGTTACCTGCAAGGTCTGTGT
>NZ_JFYC01000015.1:0-90179 GCF_000588535.1 Acinetobacter sp. 742879
TTATGCAGTTACTTTCGCAACAACACCAGCACCTACAGTACGACCACCTTCACGGATCGCAAAACGTAGACCTGGGTCCATTGCGATTGGGTGGATTAATTCTACTGACATTTCAACGTTGTCGCCTGGCATAACCATTTCAACGCCGTCTTGTAATTGGATCGCACCAGTTACGTCAGTTGTACGGAAGTAGAACTGTGGACGGTAACCATTTAAGAATGGAGTGTGACGACCACCTTCTTCTTTAGAAAGTACGTATACTTCTGCGTCGAATTTAGTGTGCGGCTTGATTGTACCTGGTTTAGCAAGTACTTGACCACGTTGTACGTCTTCACGCTTAGTACCACGAAGTAAGATACCACAGTTCTCACCTGCACGGCCTTCGTCAAGAAGTTTACGGAACATTTCTACGCCAGTTACAGTTGTTTTAACTGTATCTTTAATACCAACGATCTCTACTTCTTCACCAACTTTAACGATACCAGCTTCTACACGGCCTGTTACTACAGTACCACGACCAGAAATTGAGAATACGTCTTCGATTGGCATTAAGAATGCTTTGTCGATAGCACGTTCTGGTTCTGGGATGTAAGAGTCAAGCGCTTCAACAAGAGCAAGAACTGAAGACTCACCATATTGACCGGCATCGCCTTCCAACGCTTTAAGCGCAGAACCACGGATAACTGGAGTGTCATCACCTGGGAAGTCATAAGTAGAAAGAAGTTCACGAACTTCCATTTCTACTAATTCAAGTAATTCTTCATCATCAACAAGGTCACACTTGTTTAAGAATACGATGATGTAAGGTACACCAACCTGACGAGAAAGAAGGATGTGTTCACGAGTTTGTGGCATTGGACCGTCAGTCGCAGCACACACAAGGATCGCGCCGTCCATCTGAGCAGCACCAGTAATCATGTTTTTAACGTAATCGGCGTGGCCCGGGCAGTCAACGTGCGCGTAGTGACGAATTGGAGAATCGTATTCTACGTGTGAAGTATTAATTGTAATACCACGTGCTTTTTCTTCAGGTGCTGAGTCGATTTGTGAGTAATCTTTCGCTTCACCGCCGTAAGTTTTTGCACAAATTGTTGCAATCGCAGCAGTTAAAGTTGTTTTACCATGGTCAACGTGACCGATTGTGCCCACGTTTACGTGTGGCTTATTACGTTCAAACTTAGCCTTAGCCATGTTTATAGTCCTCGTTTACGTCGAACACAATTCTGAGCAAAAACTCAGCATCGACATATCGCCTAAAAAATCAAACACCCAATACTTGAAAAGCAGACTAATAAGCCTGCTTTTTAAATCTTTGTAGAAAATCTACTAAACTGTATCTGGAGCTCTTATCGAGATTTGAACTCGAGACCTCTCCCTTACCAAGGGAGTGCTCTACCACTGAGCTATAAGAGCGATTATCCTTCGATGGAGCGGGAGACGAGGATCGAACTCGCGACATGCAGCTTGGAAGGCTGCCGCTCTACCAACTGAGCTACTCCCGCACTGTGTTGGTATATATACCACTTCAATCGAAGTTAATGGTGGTGAGAGAAGGATTCGAACCTTCGAAACTTTCGTAGCGGAGTTACAGTCCGCCCCCTTTGACCGCTCGGGAATCTCACCATATCACACTTATTTCAGTGTTGTTCTTTACTTCACAACTACACACCTTTAAGATGGTGCCGGCACACGGATTCGAACTGTGGACCTACTGATTACAAGTCAGTTGCTCTACCAACTGAGCTATGCCGGCTCTTCTTAGTGTTTCGTACGTTTCGTATCGGAACGGTGTGCAGTTTAGCAAAACTTCCAAACGATGCAAGCGGTTTTTTAAAAAAAACCGCTAAAAACTCATAAAATCAATCCGTTTGATGATAATTCAACCGCTTTGATCACTGCGCGAGCTTTTATTTGCGTTTCATTCCATTCAGATTCAGGATTTGAGTCCGCTACCAAGCCTGCTCCAGCCTGTACATAGACCTTTTTATCTCGAATAACACAAGTACGGATTGCAATCGACATATCCATTTCGCCGTGCCATCCTAAATATCCCACTGCCCCACCAAACACACCTCTTTTCACAGGCTCAACTTCATCAATAATTTCCATTGCACGAATTTTTGGTGCACCCGATAAAGTACCTGCTGGGAAAGTTGCTTTAAATACATCTAGCGCATCGATATCGTCACGAACTTCGCCTTGCACATTTGAGACAATGTGCATGACATGTGAATAGCGTTCAATCACCATTTGATCCGTTACTTGGACCTTACCTATTTTTGATACGCGCCCCACATCATTTCGACCAAGGTCAATCAACATTAAATGCTCAGCGATTTCTTTTTCATCAGAAAGTAAGTCTTTTTCTAAAGCAAGATCTTCTTCTTTAGTTTTTCCACGTGGTCTGGTACCTGCAAGAGGGCGCACTGTCGCAATACCATTTTCTAAACGAGAAAGAATTTCTGGCGATGACCCTACAATATGGAATGGCTTTTTATCAGTAATCGTTTGCCCTTGTACCAAGAATAAATAAGGCGATGGGTTCAAATGACGTAAAGCACGATAAACCTGTAAAGCCTCCCCATCGAAATCAGAGACCATACGCTGTCCCGGAACAACCTGCATCACATCACCAGCACGTATATATTCTTTAACCTTTTCGACTGTTTCTAAGAATTTCGCTTTACCAGTAATTGACTCAAAATGTGGAGGTGTATGAGGCTTAGCTTGCAGACTTACTGGTGTAGCTAACAATTGCTCTAATTGATCTAATTTTTGCTGAGCGTCTTCATAAGCATTACTCTGCTCTGTATCCGCATGAACAATTAAAAATAAAGTATCTTTAAGGTTATCAAAAACTATGACTGTCTTTGATAGCATTAACCATAAATCCGGCAATGTAATTGGGTCAGCTGTAGGAACATTCTTTAAACGTGGCTCGATATAACGGACTGCATCATAGCCTAAATAACCTACTAATCCGCCCGTAAAACTCGGTAAGTTTGGCAAGAGCTCAGCAGATGGCACTTTAAATTGCTTCTGAAATTCACGAATATACTGAAATGGGTCTTGGCAATCTTCTTGTGTAATTGAGCCATCAGCATGTTGTATAGACAGAACACCTGCATTACATGAGAAAACCGCCGACTCACCTAAACCAATCATAGAATAGCGTGCCCAATTTTCGCCACCTTCGACTGACTCAAATAAATAAGCTTGTGTATGGTCTTTAAAACGAGCAAAAACAGATAAAGGAGTTTCTGTGTCTGCTAAGCGTTGGCGATAAACTGGAATCGTGTTGTAACCAGCAGCCTTGAGTTGCTCGAATTGCGCTAATGTTGTCATGAATTTTCTCTAATATGGTTTCGATTTAAAAGTGTGTTTTTCTAGATTCGGTTTAGACACGCCATCGAAAAACCATACGCTTATTCATTCTGATCTCCATTTCATTCATTAGATAATTAACTCAGCAAGACTATCAACAACTTGCTGAGGTTGGCAATCATAGATATTTTCTCCATGATTATAGCCATAGCTGACCACAATACAATCAATTCCAGCACGACGCGCAGCCTCAATATCATTACTTGAATCGCCAATCATTAACGATTGTGAAGCAGATATTTTTAGGCTTTGCATGCAATGCAATAATGGCAATGGATGAGGCTTTCTCTCTGGTAAGCTATCCCCACCAAGTACGACTTGAAAATATGGAGAGAGCTGTAAAGCATCAAGCAAACCTTGAGCAAGTTGTACAGGCTTATTGGTAACGCATGCCATTTGTATATTCAAAGTTTTACAATGTTTTAAAAACTCGGTTACACCAGGATAAATTTGAGTATTTACACAGAGTTCTACACTATATATATCAATAAATTTTTGTAATAAGACTTTGTGCTGTTCAGGATCTAATTTTCCAAAAATATGAAGCAGAACACTTTCACAGAGTTTTGAAGCTCCTTTACCCACCCATTCTCGTATTTGAACTTCTGTTACCAATGGCCAACTTAGCGCCTCTAAACTTAAATTCATAGACCGATACAAATCAGCAGCAGAATCAACCAACGTCCCATCTAGATCAAATAAAATTAAATCGCGCTTACTTAGTTGTGCAACAGACATCTTTTTTCTACTCAAAATTAAAAAGGCATGCGTTTAGCATGCCTTGATTGTAAAAGCAGCAACGGATTATTTAAAGAATAACCATGCCAATACAGCTAAAATTACTAAAATAATAATAGTGATTAAACCAACTGAGGCATTCTTCTGTTGCTCTTTTTCTTCTGCAACACGAGAAACTGGTTCATCAAAAGCGATAGGTGTTTGCTGTTGCGCATTAATATCCACACCCTCTGGAATAGGTGCAGGTTTTGGAATAGAAATATTCTGCGGCATACCATCGCGACGAACTTCTACTTCTGCGGCACGCTCTGCAAGGCTCGGCATTCCTTGATCGCTTAAATCTGGAGAGGATGTCGTATTTACAGGTTCGGCTTCAATTTCAGGTAATTCCGTGATTTTCTGTGCAGGAGCCAATACAGAAAATTTAAAACTAGCAAACTGAACAATATCACCATCATGCAACTGCTTTTCTTGCTCAATACGAATATCGTTTACAAATGTGCCATTCGATGAATTAAGGTCTTGCACCCATAGCGCTTGATCTTTTAGAAGCAATGCAGCATGGCGACGTGAAATTTCAGCAGCTTGCAACAACACATCGGCATCTTGATGACGCCCTACCAACATATCACGATCAACATTAATTTCTTGGCCAGTAATTTCACCAGTAATTGCTTGTAGTTTCCAAGTCATGCGTATGTCCTATTCATTTTTTATCAATCATAACATGCTACTACTGTGCTGTGCTTGTGCGCAGTGTCGTTGTTGTTACTGTATTTTTAGTACGATTAACTTCAGGATCAGGTAACTGCAAGGTTTGCTTTTGAACTGCTGGCTCTACCGCTACAGGTGTAGTTGCCGTCGAGGTTTTTCCACCTGAAGGAACCTGTTGATAATTTTTTGGCTGAGAGGCAATACTAGGTGGTGTCATCTTTTGATTATAGACATCATCAACTTGCTCAGGCAGTTTTGCAAAATTGCCGTTTTTATCCATAGCCAATTGCAAGCTATAAAGCTGGCTATAGCGCTGCTGAGACAAACGGCGCACATCATTTGCATCACCCACAATTGTTGGGTGGATAAAAACAAGAAGGTTACGCTTCACATTACTTCGAGTATCCGAGCGGAATAATCTACCTAAGTATGGAATACTGCTTAACCCAGGAATACCTTGACGGTTAAATTCAACATCATCAGATACTAAGCCACCCAAGACTACTGTCTGTCCATGCTCAGCCAATACAGCTGTTTTTATAGCACGTTTGTTTGTAATCAAATCGGCAGCCTGCCCCTTACTCGCCTGAACATTTGAAACTTCTTGTTCAATTTCAAGTCGAACTGTGCCATTTTCACCTATGTGAGGTATAACTTTTAATGTCACCCCCACATCTTTACGCTCAACCGTGGTGTATGGGTTGATCCCCGTACTGTTTGTAGTGACCGATCCTGTTACAAATGGAACGTTTTGACCGACAACAATATAAGCTTCTTCATTGTCCATCGTTACAATAGAGGGGGTAGACAATAAATTAGAAGCTGTATTCTCTTTTAAAGCTTGAATTAAAGCTCCATAAAGCTGGCGAGAACCATCCGCACCCTCTTTATACTTCCCTAATGCAATTGAACTACCGGCTCCAATTGCACTTCCCAAACCAGAAGCACCGCCAGTTAAGTAACCTGCTGCCAATGAAGCCAGACTTGAACCTGCATTGGTAAAGTTAATTAGACCAATACCACTATTAATGTCACCAAGTGCCCATTGCACCCCTAATTGATCGGCATCTTTACCTGAAACCTCAATAATCGCAGCTTCAATCAGAACTTGCTGACGACGAACATCGAGCTGCTGAATAGCAGATTCAATTTCGCGCATTAATTGAGGATCTGCCTTAACCACTAACGAGTTTTGGGCATTATCCGCAATAATGCTTACCCCATTTTGGCTAAAGCTAGAGATATTGTTCTGATTATTATTGTTCGAATTACCGTTTAAATTAATAGATGGCGTAGAAATTGAACTACCATTTGAACCAGAGGTATTTGAACTAGAATTCTGGTTATTACCCATCAAATTATTGATCGGATTCGATGAATTAGAAGAATTGTTATTACTATTTGACGAAGAAACAGCTTGACCTGTTACGAGGCCTTGCAAAATCTCAGATAAATTTTTTGCACTTGCATATTTCAATCGAAAAACTTTTAAACCACCTAAACGGTCGGCCGAAGGGACATCCAGCATTTCAATCATGTGGCGAATACGCTTACGCGTTTCAGGATCACCCTTAACTAAAATACGATTGGTTCGATTGTCTGCAATAATACGGATACGTGCACCATTAAAATCTTTAGATGCTCCCGTAGCACTCATGGCCTCAAGTTGAGTAATGATTTCTTCCGCTTGGCTCGATTGAAGGTTTATTGCCTCAATATCATTCTGGCCAGTACCATCTAGATTACGAATAATATTTTCAAGTTGATAAATATTTGCCGCACGGTCCGAAACAATCAGTGCATTAGTCCCTGCAATTGCAGCCATATGTGCAAATTGCGGCATTAATGGACGAAGTGCTGGAATTAAATCATTAGGATTGGTATTTTCAAGCCAAATGACTCGGGTAACGATCTGATCACCACGCAATTTATTTCGCGAGTCGTAAGGAATTCCCGAATTTTTAACATTGCTATCTGGAACCAGCTTAATGGTGTTACCCGAAGGAATTGCCACTACCCCATTCACATTTAAGACCCCAAGGAATAGGTCGTAAACTTCATTTTTATTGAGGGGTTTATTCGATATTACTGTGACGTTACCACGCACTCGTGGATCTACTGCAAAGTTTTTACCCGTAATGTCTGCCACTTCATTAATAAAAGCAGTTAAGTCAGCATCACGTAAATTGATCTTCCATGTTTGGGCATAGACGCTGCTGCTCACTGTCGCAATCAATGGGGCTGCTGCAAGTAATGCCCAAAGTGGACGTTGATGATTCAATAAAGCCATAACTTGCGATAATTCCTAACTCTTATGGTGACGTGTTATCACTAAAAATTTTGTTGTATGGTCATCACTTGATCACCACGTTTTATTTCTATTTTCACTTGCCCAGCTCGACGAGCCTGTTCAAGTAACTGCACATCCGTTTGTCCCTGCCCAACCGTTTGACCGTTTAAAGAAACAATCCGATCACCCGGCCTTAAACCTAACTTATTTCGAAGCGCAGTGGGTGTACGTTCTGTAACTTCAAAACCTTCACCAGAGTTCCCACTAACGCCCATGTCACGCAGATATTGTTCACGGTTGCCTTGCATTTGCTGAATAGCCTGTCCTAACGCCTCTTGAGTCGTATTAACAGGTGCCGATGACTGAGGCGCAGTAGCAGTTGGCTGTGAAGCATCTGGCGTCATAGGTTGATATAAACCGTTTGGCAAACCTTTAAATTGGAGTTCACGAGTACTTCCATTACCTTGACGCAATATCACGTGATCCCAATAAACTTCTGCTAACTGATAAGAGGTAGAACCTATTGTTTCTCCTACACGATATCGGTCAGCAATATTATCTAGCTTAATAACAGCCGAAGAAAAACGGTTCGGATAGCCCAGCATTACGCCTTGTAATTCTAGGTTGACATTTTCCTGAGCCGCATTGGCTGAAGGTTCATTAAAAAGCGAAAAAGTACTAATGTTAGGAATTTGCGGCTGCTGTGATCCTAACTCGACTCGATCAAATTGCATCATTTGAGGAGGGGCAATTACCCACCAAAATAATGAAGCTAATTTCCAACACAACCATAAAACCAAAAAGGCAAATACAACTACACTTAACCGATCTAATTTTTGCCACTGTAATTGCTGTAATTTTTCAATCCATACTTTCATTAGTTACCCCCTTGTATTAAGGGTTGACGAGAACTAATGACAAACGTATCTAAACCAGCTTTTCCATCATAAGATGGGATATTAAGTAATAACCTTTGGGTAAGCTGTACATCAAGCATCATGTTGGCATCTAATAAAAGATTCGCCATTTTTTGACTGCGTTGATCACGTATATCAACTTGTAATTGTCCATTTTGATCCGTTAATTGCCCATTTAAAGAAGGCATATTCATACGGTCTTGACGATCACCAATATTATAAATTAAAGCACCGCCACCCCAATGTAATTGACCATCAACTGCTGCGAACCCCTGCTCCTTCTTATAATTAAACTCAATATCTTTCAGTTGAATGCTGTTCGCAGGCCATTGCCAATTCACAATTTGTTTTAATGTTTCAGGTGCAACCTGACCATTCATAGCCTTTACAATTACTTTTTTCCCCACACCATAGCCCATTACCCCAGATAATTGGGTATTTCCACTATGGATATCTACATCAGAAGCGAACCTTAATAAAAACAGGTCTAGAGGTCTAGTTTTCCAATGAATCGAGCCTCTCAAAGTACCACGCCGCCAATCTGCTTGGCCTTGCCAGATATTTCCACTTACATTGTGTAGAGTTTGATTATTCTTTGAAAATTTAGAAATAAGCCACGTCGCCGGGATCTGTAAAATAATAAAAATTAAAAATGCAATGAGGGCAAAAAACCACCACTTCCATTGCTTAGACTTTTTCTTCATTCAGCCTTACCAACATGCAAATTATCGTCCTTATTTTGAGAGTAGCTCCCTAGTCTGACATTATGCATACTTTTTCAACATCGCCAATTCACTTCATATAAAAAAACCAAGCAATCGGGCTTGGCTTCGGTATTAAGACTATAAGTTGAACGTATGACAAAATCATGAAAACTTGACGCTCAATGAACTAAATGCACATTTGATCTCAACAATTCATTTAAAGAGCAATTTAAACACTCAATTTTTTAAATAATATTTATAGCAAAATTTTGAGATATTTTTATCAATAAAAAAGCCAAGCAAATTTGCTTGGCTTTTAAAAACGGAAATTTGATTAGATTAAGAAATCTTCAAGTTTTGCGCCTTTTTCAATTTCAGCAACTAACCAGCGTGGTTGTTTACCGCGACCAGTCCAAGTCTCTTCAGCATTGTTTTTGTTGCGGTAACGAGGCTCAACAGATTTACGAGTTGTTTTCTTACGTTTTTGAGCACCAAACTCAAGAAGTTGTTCAACACTGAAACCTACATTTTCAGCAATCTCGATAATTTGATTATAAGCATCTTCGATTGCTTGATCTTTTTTACTTGCAATTAAAGCTTCTGCTTCTTCTTGTAAGCGTTTTAACTCTTCAACAGATAATTCACTGATATCCGGTTTCATTAATAAATACTCCAGTCTTACAGACAATTCAAAATAATACAGACAAAATTTAAAAACATAAAATCAAGACCAATATTATTTATAATCTATTCAATAAGCAATAGTTTGAAAGCCGTGTTCATCAGAATAACCAAAAAAATTACCTTTTAATTACATTACCAATTATAAATGAAATATATTTTATTAATATTTATTTAAGATAAATGTATTAAGTCATGCCCAACTGATTTTTCTAGCTCAATAATTTTTTGTTTTATTTCCTGTGGTATTTCACATTTTCGTTCTGTTAATTTATCTACGCACACCATAACAGCTTCACCAGTAGCGACTATTTGTTGTTGGGTTTCACTCCACAATATATAAGCCATACGGAATGCGCTATTACGGAGCTCTTCCACGCGAACACCAACTTTCAATACGTCAGGATAAAAAACAGGCTTTAAATATTTACACTGACTTGAAGCAACAACGGTATATAAATGTGGGGTTAATATATTGATTGCTTCCATATATAAAATACGTGAGCTTTCAATATATCGATAATACTGTACATTATTGACATGACCAAAAGCGTCCATATCTCCCCACGCTACTTTCTGTTCATATATTACTGGGTAGACAGACAGTTCTTTCATTTTTACCTCATATTTTAAACTTTAAAAAATTTGCATCATTTTCAAAGATTAGATTTAACTGTTTGATTAACACGTCATCTTCTTTAAGCGTAGACTTAATACGTAAATAGCTCATTAAAATATTATCTGGATATAATGATAATAATGTTTCAGCTTCTGTTTGACGTCCAGTTGCCATATAGACATGCCATTTTGCAAAGGTTAAAACTGGCAAATTCATATATTGATTTTCAAATTGAATAATTTTTTCTTCAACATCGGCATAGTCTGGAACTTGTTTAAGCAACTGTTGCTGAAACCATAGATAAAACACTTCTGGGTCAAACTGCTCTTTTAACAAATGTAGCGTTAAGGCCGCATGCTGCATGCTCATATCTGGCATACGTGCTAATAGTTTTAGCCATAATAACTTACTGCTATAAGGTCGAGTTTGAATCTCAGACTCTAAATCCAAATAACGTTGCTGTAAGGCATGTAAGTCATCGATAGACGCTTGGTCAAATTGCTGAAGAAGCTGCTGTAACCATAAATCACGGTGTTCTGCATCTAGCAAACCGTATTTCATAGAACGTAAATATACCCATGGATGTTGCAGCGCTAATTGCCCCCATAAAGCCGTTAATCTTTGCTGGTAAGCAGTTTCTATTTCTTGTAACCACGGTGATAACTGGTGTTGATATAAAAATTCGAGATGAGTTAATGCACGATCGGCTTCATTTTCGGCTAAAAAGATTTCAATTCGCTGTAACTCTGCCAATTCAAATGCCATCGGTGGTGATTGATCGAGAGCAGCCAATGCTTTTGGATAGTCCCCACTTAAAACCAGAAACTTGGCATCGATAATATTTTTTAAAAGCCCTGATTGAGTAAAAACACGTTCAACAAATACACGTTGATCTTCGGCCGCTTCTAATAACCAAACAATACCTAATTGTTCATAAGGATGAAGGTTTTTAAACTGGAAGATGTTTTCACTTTTTCTTTGTTCACGAGATGAATAACGTTTAATCCACAGCCACAAGAGTTGAGCAATAAAATTTATCACTACAAAAGTAAGAGTTAATCCCCAGACATTTGTTTGCAGCTGCAATTGCCGCCAGTAAATATAGGCATACCCCATTCCATAGCCATAACTAAATAAAGCTAGGGCTGCAAAGAGTATTAAGCTGATTACGAAATAAACCCACAGGAGGTGTTTCATATATCCTCCTTATGAGCCGATTAGCCCAAGTGTAGAGAGTTTAGGAACTGGCACCACAGATAAATGTGCCACTTTAGCAATACGTTTTTTTAACTGCTGACTGGTTGCATCAGGCATTTCATCTAACTTTTGCATCACAGATTGCAACTCATTTTGATACTCAGTCATTTTTCCTTGATTGAGTGCCTGTTCGGCAATTAACAATCTTAATTGCACTTCTTTAAGCACAACGCTTCGACTCATTAAATTAATAGACGGCGTTTCTACTTTTTCTATACGGAACCACTTTTTCCACCAAGACACAGTCTCGGATTGATCCATTTCAAGTTTAGGCTGGCTTAAGGCTTGTTGAATATTCTTATCAATGTTCTGTAATAAATCATCGATTAATTGATGGCGTTGATTTTGAGCCAAAGTGAACTGTTGAACTACCTGTTTATCCTGCTCGAGCGATTGATTCAAGCTATGCTGCAATGCAGGAGCAATTTCATAGTGTACAAGCGATTGCTGTAACTGATTTAATTGATCAACTGCATAAATCAACTGCTGCTGATCAATCGCAAATTGAATTAAATCTAACTTTTGTTTAATTAAAACTGTAGGTGCAATACCTGTCGGTGGAGCATCTGGTTGAACTACTGAACTCGCTTTATTCCCTGTACTTACGGGTTGATTCTGCAACTGTCGCTGTAAAGCAACCAATTGATCATTTAAATTGGCATAGTGCTGTTCTGATTGCAGCAGACTTTGTTTAAGCTCGGGAACAGTACGAGAAATTTGCCACATATCGTAACTGAGCTTAGCCAACCAAGCTACGCCCAGTAAAATGATGATAGAAACAAGTTTTCTCATACGAATCCTTATAATGCCTGAATGTGATGAATCATCCCCGAAGGCGATAAATTTTCAAGTTGAATAATGTGAAAATGAGCCTGTTGCTGATCGCGATACTCTTTAACAATTTGAAAAAGACGAGGTCCTAAAACCAGATATACGCCATCAGGTTGTACATTATTTTTTGAACAAAGCTCTAACCAATATTTCCAGCTCGCTTCACTGGTAATTAAGACGAGCCATTTATTTAAATTATAATTTGAATTCTGTGTCAGATGTTTGAATGTAGAATATGAAGCTTCTGGGCACTGCCGATGATATAGAACAAAATTTAAAATCTGAATTCCTTGTTGTTGCAAGGTCTCCATCATAAATTGGCGTCCACCTTCTCCCCGCCAAAAAGCCACACTACCCGTCTGTTGCATATTGTGCAGAATAGGTAGGTTCAACATCCCCTCAGAAGTTTCAACATCTGGGATATGTGCTTCTATTCCATATTCGTTTAGACAATTGGCTGTTGCTTGCCCTACCGCAATCCACTGAATATGTTTTAAGTCGCTAATTTTTAAACCACTTTTTACTAAATACTCCATACCCAATTCAACAGCAGTTGGGCTGACGACAACAATAGCTTGCGCCTTAATTAATTGTTGGTAAAGCTGAAGTAAGTGTTCAGAAAAGGGTTTTGCAACGAGCTCTAAAAGGGGTAAAGACTCAACCTGATAACCTTCATTTTGCAAAGCTTCTGTTAGTTCAGCTGCACGCGAATCAGGTCGAGTATTAATAAACAGCATGGTTTAGTAGAGGGCCTTTAATAGCTCGCCAGCACCTTGATCAAGTAAGTTTCGAGCAAGGTTTTCACCCAATTGCTGAGCATTATTGGCCTCATCTGTTAGTTCAGCACGTAATAATGTTTGGCCATCAGGGCTTCCAACACGACCTTCGATATGGATTTGACCATTTTGCAGTGTGGCATAACCCGCAATTGGGACCTGACAACCGCCTTCAAGATAGGCATTAAATGCACGTTCAGCACGTACACAAACATCTGTTTCTTCGTGTAATAAAGGTTGAATTAAAGCCAATACATCTTGGTCAGCTGCACGGCACTCTAAACCCAATGCACCTTGTCCCACAGCAGGCAAACTAATATCTGGTGTCAAACAATGACGAATACGTTCTGACAAACCTAAACGCTTCAAACCGGCACTAGCTAGAATAATTGCATCGTATTGACCTTCATCTAGCTTCGCTAACCGTGTACCAACATTTCCACGCAAGTCAATAATTTGCAAATCAGGACGTTGTTTTAAAATCTGCGATTTTCGACGCAAGCTTGATGTACCGACTTTTGCACCTTGTGGTAAATCAGCGAATTTTTCAAACTGATTTGAAACAAAAGCATCTAACGGATCTTCACGTTCGCAAATGACTGCTAAAGTTAAACCTTCAGGCAAAGCCATTGGGACATCTTTCATTGAATGTACGGCTAAGTCTGCACGCCCATCTAAAAGTGCTGCTTCTAATTCTTTAACAAACAGCCCTTTGCCCCCAATTTTTGCTAAAGGCGTATCTAAAATTTTATCGCCCTGCGTGACAAATTTAACCAGTTCCACCGTTAAATCAGGGTGAAGCTCCTCTAAACGGGCACGAATATGTTCTGCCTGCCAAAGAGCAAGTGGGCTTTGTCGTGTAGCAATTTTCAAGGTTTTCATAAATTCAAGCATGGGCTGATCAAACAATACACCCTAAACTTAACTTGATCCCTTAAAATTGCAAGTAAAATCTCGCAAGTCCAAGATAACTCTTTTAAATTTAGAGCTGATGAATTCGCTCTCTAAGCGTAGACAAATGTCGACGACTTACTGAAAGTCGCTCATCTAAGCCACGTAAACGAACCTGATATTGCCCAGAGCTAACGAGCTCTAGTCCATCTAAATATGTGACTGCAACTAAGGCATTTCGATGAATACGAATAAACTGATCTGCAAATTCGGTTTCAAGCTCTTTTAATGTTTCATCTATTAATACACTGCCATTTTTATGTCTCACAGTGACATATTTCTGGTCTGCTAAAAAGTAATAGATATTTTCAACAGGAATCAGCTCAACACCACGATAGGTTTTTGCTGCAATTTGATGACGCTGTGTTTTTAAATCTTGTAAAAGCTCAGAATTCGGTAATGCATTGAGTTGTGCTTGAGTAAGTTGAGTTAGCTGAGTTAAAGCTTGCTCAAGTTCAACCGGATCAATCGGTTTAAGAAGATAAGCTTGAGCCTGAGCTTTAAAAGCTTCTAATGCATGCTGATCGTAGGCGGTACAAAATACAATCGCAGGTCGAGGATTTAGCTGACTTAACTGTTCTGCACAGACAAGTCCATTCATACCTGGCATTTGAATATCAAGCAAGATTACATCCGGTTGATGAAGCCGTGCTTGTTCCAATGCCTCCTGTCCATGATGAGCCGTTGATACAACCTCATGTCCCATCTTTGAAACTAAACGTGATAAACGCTCCACTGCAAGTGGTTCATCATCACAAATTAGCACCTTCATTCATCCTCCTTGTCACCGTTAACTTGGTCCATTTTTTTATGGTTAACTCTGACTGACTTATTATTTTGTTTGATATTGATAGCTCATAATAGTGGTATATAAAGCTTCACCTTTATAAACCTGAAATCTAACGGTGTTCCCATAATACGCTTTCAGGCGCTGCTTAACATTTTCAAGAGCGATTCCATGCCCTTTCCGTGAATTTATTGTATCGTCTGTATATGGGTTGGTAATGACTATACTGACCTGATTTTGCAATATTTCAACCAATACCCCTATAGTTGCTTTGCCCATCATTGGTTCTACCCCATGAAAAATACTATTCTCTAACAAAGGTTGTAATGTCAATAAAGGAATAGTGATCTGTTTTAATTGCACAGATGAAAGCTCGATCTTCCAGTCTATTTTTAAACGTTCTCCCAAACGGACCTGTTCAATCATTAAATATTGTTTACTCAGCTCGATTTCTTCATGCAGACTCACCAATTTTAATTCTTGGAAACTTGCTCGAAATAAACGCGACAAACTAATGAGCATGCTTTCTGCTTTATCTGGATCTATCGCAATTAAACTCACCACATTATTTAAACTATTGAATAAGAAGTGAGGATGAATTCGTGCTTGCATGGCCTGAATACGGGCATTTAACTCGGCATATTGCTGATGCAACCATTGTTCCCTGACATATAAATAACGTAAGCAGAAAGCCCCGAGTAATATTCCATAGCTTAGATATAAAGGTACATTGGTAAAATAAATACTCCAGCCCTGCGTTAAAGAAGCATGTTTATTTAAAAGACCAAACTGAAAAAAATTACTCATTAAAGTGGTCAAAACAACAATACTTTGCAGCATGACAAAACCAATAGCCAAAGCAAATTCTTGACGCAAGCTGCTAAAAAAACCTTGAAAGTGTTCAACCAATGCAAAAAAGGACAATATTACCCAGTTAATAAAAATGATGTATTGAAAAAGCCTTCCCCCGCTTAAGGCTTGCCAAGACTGCGCTTCAGCCAATGCCAAGACCAGTGCCAAAACATTACTTGCGATAATTAATTCGAATAAGTGTTGCCAACGCCCGCTTTTCGTAAAAAAATAGGAGGAATTTTGATTTCGGTATGCTGTAGGAAACAACTTTGTTTGTTGAGCTTCGGCAAGTGATATACTCTTTTTTATTTTACTGAGCCACCATGACCACATCTTCAAATCCCCCTAATTCAGTAACCCCAGACCAAACCTCAGGTATGTGGGGTGGTCGTTTTTCTGAAGCGACGGACGCTTTTGTAGCCGAATTTACCGCCTCTGTTCAGTTTGACCAGCGTTTTTATAAGCAAGACATCGCTGGTTCGATTGCGCATGCTACCATGCTTGCGAAAGTTGGCGTACTGACAGAAGCAGAACGCGATGACATTATTGAAGGTTTAAGCACCATTCGCTCAGAAATTGAAGCTGGAAACTTTGAATGGCGCATCGATCTTGAAGATGTTCACATGAACATTGAATCACGTTTGACTCAACGTATTGGCATTACAGGTAAAAAATTACACACTGGCCGTAGCCGTAACGATCAGGTTGCAACTGATATTCGTCTTTACCTGCGCGACGAAATTGATGATATTTTAAAATTATTAGAACGTTTACAAAAAGGCTTGTTAGGCTTGGCTGCCAAAAATGTAAATACAATTATGCCAGGCTTTACACACCTACAAACTGCTCAGCCTGTGACTTTTGGTCATCACTTGTTAGCATGGTTTGAAATGTTAGTGCGTGATACCGAACGTCTTCAAGATTGTCGTAAGCGCGTTAACCGCATGCCACTTGGTTCAGCTGCTCTTGCTGGTACCACTTATCCAATTGACCGCGCATACACAGCAGAACTTTTAGGTTTTGAAGCTGTATCTGAAAACTCGCTTGATGCTGTATCTGATCGTGACTTTGCCATCGAATTTAATGCGGCGGCTGCACTCATCATGATGCATTTATCACGTATGTCAGAAGAACTGATTCTTTGGACTTCTGCACAGTTCAAATTTGTGAATATTCCTGATCGCTTCTGTACTGGTTCTTCAATCATGCCACAGAAGAAAAACCCAGATGTTCCAGAACTTATTCGTGGTAAATCTGGCCGTGTATTTGGTGACTTAATTAGCTTACTTACGCTCATGAAAGGTCAACCATTGGCATACAACAAAGATAACCAAGAAGACAAAGAACCTTTATTTGATGCAATCGATACGGTTCGTGGTTCACTCATGGCATTTGCAGACATGATTCCTGCATTGGTTCCAAATATTGAAATCATGCGTGAAGCTGCTCTTCGTGGATTCTCAACTGCAACTGACCTTGCTGACTACTTAGTGAAAAAAGGCGTTGCGTTCCGTGATGCGCATGAAATTGTAGGTAAAGCTGTTGCATTAGGTGTTGCGGAAGAAAAAGACTTATCTGAACTCACACTTGAGCAATTACAGCAATTCTCTGACTTAATTACAGCAGATGTGTTTGACAAAGCCTTAACTCTAGAAGCTTCTGTAAATGCTCGTGATCATATTGGTGGAACTTCTCCAAAACAGGTTGAAGCTGCAATTGCGCGTGCCCATACACGTTTAGAACAGTTATACGCTTAAGGATAAAACATGAGTCGCCAAGTATTTTGCCGTAAATATCAAAAGGAAATGGAAGGTTTAGACTTCGCTCCTTTCCCAGGTGCTAAAGGCCAAGATTTTTTTGAAAATGTTTCTAAACAAGCATGGCAAGAATGGTTACAGCATCAAACTACGCTAATTAATGAAAAGCGCTTAAACGTGTTTGAACCAGAAGCTAAAAAGTTTCTGGAAGAACAACGTGAGAAATTCTTCAATAATGATGAAAGTGTAGAAAAAGCTGAAGGCTGGAAACCAGAATAATCGGTTTGTTTTAGCTTATTCATCATTAAAAAGGCGGGTCTATATACATAGATCCGCCTTTTTTTACGTGAAACTTACACAAACATAAAAAGCCTTACATAGAGCGCACAGGACTCTACATGACATCAAAAAGCGAAGAACTTAATATCACTCTATAGCAAGAAGAACACGATCCCTGTCGTGTTTATGCACTTGATTTTCTGTCCTGAACTTCCCCCCAAAGTTCGGGACATTTTTTTATCTATTATTTTTTTAAAAACAAAAAAGCCTTGTTTTAAACAAGGCCTTTAAATATTTCAGCTCAAGATTACTTTTCGTGGACTTTGGCTTCAATTTCTTCAATTTTGGTATGACGAGCATCAAAGCCTTTCGCCATATAAATCACTTGCTCAGCAATGTTACGTGCATGATCGCCAATACGCTCTAATGAACGTAAAACCCACATGACATTAATCACACGAGCAATATGGCGCGGGTCTTCAATCATATAGGTCATTAATGTACGTGTTGCTGATTGATATTCACGGTCAATGTCAGCATCAGCTAAAAGTACACGTAAAGCTTGATCTGCATCTAAACGTGCAAAAGCATCAAGTGCATCATGAATCATGACACGAACTTGGTTACCAATATGACGTGTTTCCATGTAGCCACGCGGTGACCCGCCTTCTTCACACAGGTTTTGTGCAATACGGGCAATTTTCGCTGCTTCATCCCCAATACGCTCAAGGTCAGTATTGGCTTTGCTCATGGCAATCACCATACGTAAGTCAATCGCTGCCGGATGACGACGCGCCAAAATCAACGTTAAGCCTTCATCAATATCACGTTCATATTGATTGACTGTATTATCTTTAAATTGAACATCAATCGCTAAATTTGCGTCGGTATCAAGTAAAGAATGAATTGCATTTGCAACCTGCTGTTCGACCAAGCCACCCATGGTCATAAACTTTGTGTTTACATCTTGCAAATCTTCATTAAATTGAGAAGAAATATGATGGCTTAACACCGGATTACTCGGACTCAAGGGAAGCCTCCAACATGATGGCGCGGGAATAAAATGATTGAGCATTAAAACACAGCAATCATTAAGTTTTTATGACAAAATTAAATTTCAGATAAAAGCTTTTAATTACTGATAAGTTAACCAGCTATTAAGCTCAACCAGATCTTTTTCACCTAACTGGCCTACCGCAGCTTTTAAACGAAGTACATTCAATAAATAGTCATACTGAGCATTAAGATAATCCTGTTTTGCAGAAAAAGCATTACGCTGCGCCAATAAAACATCAACCATACTTTTTAAGCCTTCGTTATAACTCGCTTTTGAAGCTTGAGAAACTAAAGAAGATGAATCCATTGCAGCCTTTCTTGCTTCAAGTTTGGCTTGATCTGTGTCTACCTGCATAAACGCACTTTTCACATCGACATTGGCACGGCGAATGGCTGCATCAAGTTGTGCCTGCGCTTTACTGACTTCTACAGTGGCTTTTTTAATTGATGTTCGGGTCCGTCCACCATTAAATAGATTCCAGTTCATTTCTACCCCGACCTGATCAAATTTTCCGTCAGTCGAAATGAGTGTCTCTGGTGTTTGTTTGGTATAGCCATAACTTGCTACGGCATCTATTTGAGGATAAAGCGCTGCCTTTTCGACACGGCGCTGATCTTCACTATATTTTTGCTGTAAACGGGCTTGCTGGATCTTTAAGTTTTTTTGCTGGGCCAAAGAAAGCCAGTCATTAAGTTCTGCCGGATAAGGCTTTTGAAAATTAAAATCACTGCGCAGTACAGCGAGTTTATCTTGATAAGAACCAATATATTCAGACAGCTGCTCTTGAGCTAAAAGTAATTGAACATTGGTTGAAATACGATTGGCTCTGGCATTTTGATATTGAGCATTTGCTTCACTCACATCACTACGCGCCACCAAACCTTCTTTGAGTTTGGCATTCATCATATTGAGCTGCTCAAGCAAAGCTTTTTCTTCTTGTAAGTATGCAACACTCAATGCCTGCTGACGCAACACATTAAAATAGGCTTCTGCCACATTTAAAACATGATCTTGTTTTTGCAGCCTTAAGGTAATTTCACTTAAGGCAACCGAAGTTTTAACTTGCTTATAACCTTCCCAAGCATCCATTCGAAATAATGGCTGACGTGCAGTGAGAGTGGCTTGTCGAGTCGTTGATGTATTACTTACCAAAGCATCTGACAGGCCTTCTTGATCAACACCCGGAAAATTTGAACGTTTTACAGTTTGCCGATTACGGGTAATATTTCCAGACAATGTGACAGTGGGTAATAATGCCCCTGTTGCTAAGCCTAAGTTCAGTTGATCTGCTTCATATTGTTGTTGATTGGCTTGCCACGTCGGGTCATTTTGTTTTGCGCGCCCATAAGCTTCAACTAAATCTAGAGCAAAACTCGAAGATGCAAAACTCCAAAGGCCAACAGCGACCATTAATTTTATTTTCATTGTTCAAATCAACGATAAAACTTGCCTTTAAGACTAAGAAAAATTCAAATCAAACTCAAGCCATTAAAAGTTTTAGTTTTTTAAGCGTTCTTAGTTTTTGACAAGATTAAAATACAAATAAAAATCAAAAACATGCCAATCCAACCCACCCATGAAACATGCTCACCAACCAAAACAATCGCAAAAATCGCAGCCACTAAAGGTTCAAATAAAGTTAAGGTCGTCGCTTTGCTGGCATTTACTGTTTTTAGACCAAATCCAAAAAGCAAATAACCCAAAAACATAGGAATTAGCATCATATAGCCAGCCACAAGTAGATTGGTTGAGCTTTGTAGTAACCCTCCACCTGTAATCAACAAAGTAGGAAGCAAAATAACCGCTCCACCTCCCATAATCATGCCCATTGCAGCTTTAGCAGCAACACCCCGATCTATTAATCTTTTCGCGGCCCATGAATAAAGCGAATAAGTTGTAGCAGCGACCAGCCCAAGAAAAATACCGAAAAATTTATTCCATTGATTTGTACTCTCTTGGACCGCATGACTTTCCCCCATCGATAACATACTTACCCCAAGCACACCGCACACAAAACTGAGAAACCAAATAGGAGATAAAGCTTTGCGATCAAAGAATCGCTCTAAAATTGCTGCGATTAATGGAGCGGTACCAATTGAAACCACAGTGCCAATCGTAATGCCTGCATAATACATTGAAGAATAAAAAGCCAAGGGATAAATACCCACCGCCGCTATGCCTAAAAGCAGTATTGAAAGATTTTCTCTTATAAATTGTCGGTTTTCACGTATCGCTCGTGATGCAACCAAAGCTTGTAAAAGACCTCCACCACCCATCGCTACAGCGCCAATAGCAAGTGGGCCAAGAGTCGGTGCAAATGCTGCCGCCGTACCTGTTGTTCCCCACAAAACAGAAGCAACCAAAATCGCAATTGTGCCTCCATAACTACTATTTTTAATGAGGCTAATCATGTGGGCATTCTCTATTTAAAATATCTTCTGCCATTTGTTTTGCTAACAGGAGTTGTCGGCTGTTGCCTTCTAAGCCTGCTCGTGCCATAGAACCTTCTAAAAGAAAAGAAAGCTGGGTGGCCACATAGTTAACGCGCTGTGAGTCTGGTATTAATTTTTTTAAATGTTCAGCAACAATAGCTTCTACTTCTTCTTTATGCTGCCTTACAGAACTACGCCCTGCACTATTCGCCGGAAACTCAGCCGCAGCATTCAATAACCCACAACCTCGAAAGCCTTTTTCATAGGCAAATTCCGCATGGTCTTGATAGGCATCAAATACGGCCAAGATGGCTTGTTTCGCTGTTTTTATTTTTTCTAAACGCTTTTGGTAGAGATCAAGCCACTCTTGATGGCGTGCAGCAATGTAGGCATCGACAAGCTCACCTTTTGAAGAAAAATTATTATAAAGCGACATCTTCGCAACATCTGCTTTAGCCGTAACTGTGTTGATTCCTGTTGCCGTAATGCCATCGTTATAAAACAAAGTTGAAGCGGCATCGAGAATTTTCTGTCTTGCTGTTTTATCATTCATAATTTTTTACTTAAGTAGACCGACCTACCTAATAATAAAGATTTCTAACAATGATGCAATCTTTTTAAGCGTTATAATTTGAGCAATATTAATTTCTATAAAAGTACAATGATGAAAAAAGTTCTAATAATGAGTATGTGCGGTGCACTACTTTTAGCTGGATGTAATAAAACATCAGAGCAAGATCAGGCTGTATCTAAAGAGCAAAAAACAACTGAGCAAAAGGCCACTCAAAAACAAGACAGTAGCTGCTTACAAATTATGGTAGCTATGCACACGATTAATCAAAACAGCAAAATAGAAGACTTAAATCAAATTAATGAAAAGCTTAAAACCTGTGTTCCCTCTTTAAAAAATCATGAGCAGCTTAAGCTGATTGATGCATCAACTGCCATGTATCAACGTTTTCTAAAACAAGACTACACTGAAAAAACAGGTAGAGCTTTTGAAGCATTTGGCTATGCCGTTTTAGAACACAAACAAGATCTTAAAAAGGTCATCCAAACTCAAAAAAAACTCTTCGCCCAACTAAGCCCGCGTGATCAATATTTACTTCAACATGAAGGCCAAGCCTACATTGAACTTCTCTATCAAGGTGAAGGCATGTTTACCTATCGACGCCAACCAAGCTATTTAGTTGATGTTTTTTCTAAGTCCTTACCCGCGGACCAAAAAGAGTTTTTAACTCGTATGGCGAAAGACAATCAGGATATTTTTTATAATGATGGTGCTTTGGCTATTTCATGGAAAGAGCTCACTGAACGCGCATTATTTTGGGAAAAGTTTATTCAAAAGTATCCAAAGAGCCACTTTATTAATGATGCAAAACGACTATTTAATGAATATCGCTATTTTATTTTCTTTGGCTTAGACAATACGCCCGTGTCAGATGAATATGCGCCGAACACATGGTTTGATAAAGATGCTCTTCAACAAATTCGGTTTTTGTCTACACAAAATCAGTCGAGTCTAGCGAAACCCGCTCAACTGTTTCTTAAATTTATTGCTACGCCTATCGATGAGCGCAATAAGCAATTTAAAATAGATTTAACTAATAAAAATGGTGATAAAAAATCAAATTATCAGATGACTCATGAACAGCTTGAGCAGCTATTAAAATTTGATTCGCCATGGAACACGGAAGTCTATCGTGACTGCCATATGGATGCGGTTTGTATAGATACAAATTGACAATGCCAGCCAACCTAAAACATGTTAGTCTTTAAATCGCTTGACGGAGCGCGAGTAATAGCTCGCTGAGATTGTGTAAATTCTGTGTTGTCGCAACACAAGTTTGATCACAAGTACCGTTGAACCTGATCAGGTTAAGACCTGCGTAGGAATCAAGCCATCTGAAAACTTACAGCCTTAAATTTATCTCATAAAGATAAATCTGCCATCGTTTTTGGTCGTGCTTGATTCGTTGATGTTATTCATAAGGATCATGTGATGAACCAGTTAACGAATCTTTCTTCTGCTGAAATTTCAGCACAACATGAACAAGATGCAAAAGATTTAACTCGCATCTTACCCGCTTCTAAAAAAGTTTATATTGAAGGCTCTCGCCCTGACATTCAGGTTCCAATGCGGGAAATTTCTTTAACCGACACCCCTACCGGTCTTGGCGGTGAACATAACCCTCCTGTTATGGTATATGACACTTCAGGTGTTTATACCGACCCAAATGTTCAAATCGATTTAGACAAAGGTTTACCTTCAGTTCGCCAAAACTGGATTGAAGAGCGTAACGATACTGACGTACTTTCTGGCTTGACCTCAAAATTTGGTCAGGAACGTTTAAAAGACATTCGCACCGCTGATATTCGTTTTGCCCATATTCAAAATCCACGCCGTGCTAAAGCAGGCAAAAATGTCACTCAAATGCACTATGCCAAGCAAGGTATCATCACACCTGAAATGGAATATATTGCAATTCGTGAAAATCAACGCCAGCGTGAAGGTGTTGATATGCGTCAACATGCTGGTCAGAATTTTGGTGCAAAAAACTTAAAAGAAATTACACCTGAATTTGTTCGCCAAGAAGTTGCTGAAGGTCGTGCAATCATTCCTGCAAACATTAACCATCCAGAACTTGAGCCAATGATTATTGGTCGTAATTTCTTGGTTAAAATTAATGCCAATATTGGTAACTCAGCACTTGGTTCTTCAATTGATGAAGAAGTTGCGAAAATGACTTGGGCAACCCGTTGGGGTGCCGACACCATTATGGACTTGTCGACAGGTAAAAATATCCATGAAACACGTGAATGGATTATCCGTAACTCACCTGTTCCAATCGGCACCGTGCCAATCTATCAAGCACTTGAAAAAGTTGATGGCGTTGCAGAAGACCTAACATGGGAAATCTTCAAAGACACACTGATTGAACAAGCCGAACAAGGTGTTGACTACTTCACGATTCACGCAGGTGTATTACTTCGCTATGTACCACTTACAGCAAACCGTTTAACAGGTATTGTGTCGCGTGGTGGTTCAATCATGGCGCAGTGGTGTCTAGCGCATCATGAAGAAAATTTCTTATACACTCATTTCGATGAAATCTGTGAAATCATGAAAGCTTATGACGTTTCATTTAGCTTAGGTGATGGCTTACGTCCAGGCTGTATTCAAGATGCAAATGACGAAGCACAGTTCAGCGAACTTAAAACATTAGGCGAACTGACTCACCGTGCATGGGAACATGATGTTCAAGTCATGATTGAAGGCCCTGGTCACGTGCCAATGCACATGATCAAAGAAAACATGGACCTTCAACTAGAAGTGTGTAAAGAAGCGCCATTCTATACGCTTGGACCATTAACAACAGATATCGCTCCGGGGTATGACCACATTACTTCTGCAATTGGTGCAGCCATGATTGGCTGGTATGGCACAGCAATGCTTTGTTATGTCACACCGAAAGAGCATTTGGGTCTACCAAACAAAAAAGATGTTAAAGACGGAATTATTACCTACAAGCTTGCAGCACATGCTGCCGATCTTGCGAAAGGACATCCAGGTGCACAGGTACGTGATAATGCCTTATCAAAAGCTCGTTTTGAATTCCGTTGGGATGATCAGTTCAACCTAAGTCTGGACCCTGACACAGCGCGTAGTATGCACGATGAAACCTTACCAAAAGAAGCACATAAATCTGCTCACTTTTGCTCAATGTGTGGTCCAAAATTCTGTTCAATGAAAATCACTCAGAATGTACGTGACTATGCCAACAACCTCACCAATAACGATTCAGAGGTTGAAGAAGGCCTCAAAGCGATGAAAGAGGTTTATCAGGAACAAGGTCAAAAACTGTATCATAAAGTGTAAATATTCAAAAAAAACACTTGCCTAGCCCTGATTCTCGGTTAGGATGAAATAAATAGATTTCGTCCTGATCGAATCATGAGTATTGTTGAACGTCCAAGTTATACATCTAAAGATGTCGAAGTAACATCACGTGAATCTCTATTCCGTGGTTTTATTCAAGTTGAAAAAGTCAGCCTTCGACATCGTCTATTTAATCAATCTGAATATACTCATGTATTGCAGCGTGAACTCGTTCATCGGCCTGAAGCAGCTGGTGTATTACTCTACAACGATCAAAAACAACAGTTTGCTCTGATTGAACAGTTCCGTGTTGGGGCTTTAGATGACTCTCACTCCCCATGGCAGCTAGAAATAATTGCAGGTGTGTTAGATGGTGATGAATCACCAGAAAGTTGTATTCGACGAGAGAGCCTTGAAGAATCAGGTTGCGAAGTTCAAAATTTAGAGCATCTATTTAGCTTTTACCCGTCAGCTGGTGCTTGCTCAGAGTTATTTCATCTCTATGTTGCCCAAACCAATTTACCCGCTGAAGGGGGTGTTTTTGGCGTAGATGATGAGGGTGAAAATATTCAACTACACTTATTTAATTATAGTGAAATCCAGACTCTACTCGACAGCGGACGTTTAAGAAATGCTCCTGTCATTATGGCATTACAATGGCTGGCCCAACACAGCAAAACGATAATAAACCCGAAGAGGTAGGACGGTGACTTTTCAAGTCTCAACACTTTCACAAAAAGACCATGTCATTATACAAATTACCGATACCCACCTATTGGAGTATCCGCACTTAGAATTTGTGGGTATAAATCCTGAAGAAAGCTTTCATGCGATTATTCAACAGATACTTAATAAACATCCTGAAACTGATGCAATTATCCATACTGGGGACCTAGCTCAGGCACCAACGCCTATTACCTACAAACGTTATATTCAATATATGCAAACGCTTGGTCTGCCCTTTTTTCAGACCTTAGGTAATCATGACAATGTTGACCATTTCCCATTGCATAAAGAGAATCATCAGGAACCTGTAGTTATTTGCTTAGGAAACTGGCGGGTTATTTTATTAAATAGTGCGGTTAAAGGTCATATTGATGGGCATCTATCAGCAGAACAGCTAGACAGCTTAACGAATTTACTTGAAGAGTATGCAGATAACCCGATTTTGCTGGCTTGTCATCACCATCCTTTTGCCATGAAGTCAAAATGGATTGATCATCACAAGTTACAAAATTCTAATGCCTTGCTTACTACCTTGGCTCCATTTAAAAATGTAAAAGCTTTAGTCTGCGGGCATGTTCACCAGGACTCAATAAACACTTGGCAAGGGATCGAATTTTTCTCTACACCCTCAACAAGTGTGCAGTTTAAACCCTTTAGCAATGATTTTGCTTTAGATCAAAATGCTCCCGGCTATCGTTACATTCGTCTAAAAAACGATGGTAGTTTTGAAACCGAAGTCTTCCGTCTTGAAAATTTTCAAGGCCATATAAACACTGATATTTCAGGCTATTAGCCCTATTTCTTATATGCTTATATATAATTATGACTGGGGTAAACACGTTTTGAAAATATTTACGGGTCGGAATGACTATCATCTTGCAGGAAAAATCTATATGATGACGACCCGATGGGAAAATCCCATCGATGGTTTTCTATAAAAACACTTGCATATCACCATATTTTTTGCGTATAGATAATACGTGTATGATGAGGAATGCCCTATTATGGCGAATGACAACCACAACCAAGTTTTGGATGAACATACAGAAGTTGTAGTGGAAGGTGACAAAGCTTCTGCAAAACGTGCACGTAAAGTGAAACCTAAAACTTCTGACATAGGCACAACTGCAAGTTTATTTGGTATTGCACCTTATCAACCTAAGAAAAATGAAGAGTACATGTCTGAAGGACAGCTCGAGCATTTCCGACAAATTCTGCAAGCATGGAAAGCTGAATTAATGTCTGAAGTTGATCGTACTTTAAATACGATGCAAGACGAATCAACTGCACTGCCAGATGTAAACGACCGTGCTACCCAAGAAGAAGAATTTGCAATTGAATTACGTACACGTGACCGTGAACGTAAGTTAATTCGTAAAATCGAACAATCTATGGAAGCTATTAAGAATGAAGACTACGGTTTCTGTGAAACTTGTGGTATTGAAATCGGCTTACGTCGTTTAGAAGCACGTCCAACTGCAACTTTATGTATTGATTGCAAAACTTTGGCAGAAATCAAAGAGAAGCAAAATAACGGTTAATTGTGACTGTTGATAATTCTCCAGCCGAGCACAACTCGGCTCTTGCGCAGCGGCGAAACGATGTTTCGCTGATTCGCTACTCAGGTCGGTTTGCGCCATCGCCAACCGGCCCTTTGCATTTTGGATCACTCATTACTGCTGTTGCCAGCTATTGCGATGCAAAAGCCCATCAAGGCAAATGGCTCGTTCGTATCGAAGATACAGATATCCCTCGTATTTATCCCGGCAGTGAAGAGCATATTCTCACATCACTGGAAGCCTTCCAGTTCGAACCCGATGCAGAGATCATCTTTCAAAAAAATCGTTTAAATATTTATGAAAGCGTATTAGACCAACTCAAAAAAGAAGGTCTTATCTATGCATGTCAATGTACCCGCAAAATGCTTGGTTCAAATGCAATCTATGCAGGTACTTGCCGCGATCTCAATCTTGATTTTCAAGGTCAAGCGATTCGGGTAAAAGTTCAAGATCAGCAGATCTGTTTTGATGACCGATTACAAGGACATCATTGCTCCAATCTACAACACGATCTTGGAGATTTTGTTCTTAAGCGCCGTGATGGGATTATTAACTATCAACTTGCAGTCGTTGTGGATGATTATCTACAAGGCATTACCCATGTCGTTCGAGGCGCAGACTTATTAGATAACACCGAACGTCAGATTTGGCTAGGTCAGCTTCTAGGTTATCCTCAACTAAGCTATATGCACCTACCCCTTGCAATGAATGACCAAGGGCAAAAGCTCTCTAAACAAAATCTAGCTCAAGCACTCGATTTATCAAAAGTACCTGAATTACTTCAAAAAGCGATACTAGCCTTGGGACAACCCAACGTTGATTTAGATCAACCTAGACTGATGCTCAAACAGGCTGTAGCACAGTGGAATGTTGATTTGATTCCCCATGAGCAAGAGCTCAGCGGAACATATCTATAAATAATAAAAAAGCCCGATATCAAATCGGGCTTTTTAAACTTCTAAATACTCAATTAGAAGTTCGACTCTTCTCGTTCTGGATTGACTTCTTGTGTTGATGCATCAATCTTTAAGATTAAGCTAATCATCGCAGCACACATCATTAAAGACGTACCACCATAACTAATGAATGGCAAAGTCAAAC
Organism: Acinetobacter sp. 742879; assembly: GCF_000588535.1. NCBI lineage: Bacteria > Pseudomonadati > Pseudomonadota > Gammaproteobacteria > Moraxellales > Moraxellaceae > Acinetobacter > Acinetobacter sp. 742879. The sequence continues at coordinate 28,293 of NZ_JFYC01000015.1, forward strand.
CTTTCGTCGGCATTAAGCCCATATTCATGCCCGCATTTACTAAAATCTGGAGCAAGAAAATAATACTAATGCCATAAGCTAAATAGCCTGCACGAAGGTAATGATGTTTCAAAGCACGGTGACCAATTTTGATACAACATGCCAGCATCAAGAAAGACAAGCCAATAACAATAGAAATACCCACGAAACCAAACTCTTCACCTAGCACTGCCAACATAAAGTCAGTATGCGCTTCAGGTAAATAAGATAGTTTTTGTACACTGTGCCCTAAGCCTGTACCAAACCATTCACCACGGCCAAAAGCCATTAATGCATTTGATAACTGATAACCTACCCCTAATGGATCTGCCCATGGGTCAGTAAACGAAATCAAACGCTGGAAACGATAGGGTTCAAATAAGATCAAAAACACAATACCTGTGACAATCGCACCAAGCATGATTAAGAACTGAGTTGGCGGCGCACCCGCTAAAAAGAACACCCCAACCATCATCATGACAATAACGACCGTTGCCCCTAAGTCAGGCTCAGCAATAATTAAACCGACCGTGATTGCCATTACCCCACTTAAACGCAATAAGCCTTTCCAATGAGTACGAACCTCTTTGGCTCGGCGCACAACGTAGTCTGCGGTAAAGATTGCCATCATGACTTTGGCAACCTCGGTTGGCTGTAATGTAAAGCCACCGATCTTAATCCAACGTGTAGAACCGTTGACTTCCGAACCCACCACCAAAGCAGCAAGCAACAGAACCATGGTTAATAACCACAGCGGGAAGGTATTTTTAAACCACGTATTCAGTGATATTCGATAGGTCAAATAAGCCACTACACCCGCAGCGACAATCGAAATACCATGACGAATCACATAGTGGAATGGGTTTTCATGCATATATTCAGCATAGGGCATCGAAGCAGATGCAACCATCACGGAACCGATACACAACAATGCAACGACACAGAAAATCAGGACATTACGTGGCGTCACTTCCGCTGGCCATTTAGGCAATATCCGTTCATACCAATGATTGATTTTCTGGATTGTGGTCTGAGCTAAGCCTGCCATACTACATTCCTAATCATGTTTTCTTTAAACCAACGAATTGACGCAGGCAACAAACTGCTGACCACGGTCATTATAACTTTTAAACATATCAAAACTTGCACATGCTGGTGATAACAACACCACATCTTCGGCCTGTGTTTCACGTTGAGACAGCTCTACAGCTTCTTTAAGCGTTGCTGCATGTAAAATTTTGGTTGCACCTTGAATGGCTTGTTCAATCACCGGAGCATCCTCACCAATCAATACCACAACTTTGGCATATTTTTCGATAGAAGAGCGTAATGGACCAAAATCCTGACCTTTACCTTGACCACCTAAGATCAAGGCAACCTTACCTTTTTTCACTTCAATGGCAGCACCTAAACCATCAATCGCTGCAAGCGTAGCGCCAACATTGGTGCCTTTGGAATCATTGTAATAACGTACATCATGCACAGTCTTTACATATTCACAGCGATGCTCTAATCCTTTAAATTGTTTTAAGGTTTCAAGCATAGATTCCATAGGCAGGCCTATTGCCTCACCTAATGCTAGGCAAGCTAAAGCATTTGCTACGTTATGCATGCCTTGAATATATAAATCTGAGCTTTTAATTAAACGCTGTAAACCACGCGCAAGCCAAAGCGTGCCATCACCATCTCTTAAAACACCATATTGATTTAAATCTGGTGCATTTAAACCAAAGCTTTGCATTGGTGTGGTATCTGGAACAAGAGGACGACTTAAAGCGTCATCACGGTTAAATACTACTTTTTTCACACCTTGGAAAATACGGTGTTTTGCTTGATGGTAACCCAACATATTGCCGTGACGATCTAAGTGGTCTTCACTCATATTGAGAACCACAGCAACTTCAGCATTTAAGTGAGACGTGGTTTCTAGCTGAAAACTTGATAGCTCAAGTACAATTAATTCAGGTTGATCTTTTAATAAATCTAGAGCTGGGCGTCCAAGATTGCCACCCACAGCAACTTTCTTATCCGCATCTTTAGCCATTAAACCAATTAAAGTCGTTACTGTACTTTTAGCATTAGAACCAGTGATCGCCACAATAGGCACATCGGTTGCACGGCGTAATAATTGAATATCCCCTACTACCGAAATACCTTTAGCAATAGCTGCCTGAATTTCTGGTAATTGTGGTGCAAGACCTGGGCTTAAAATAATTTCTTCTGCTTGTAATAATAATTCTTGGTCAAGTTGACCGAAACTGGTTTTAACGCCAGCTGGGATCTGATCATGCCCTGGTGGCGTGGGACGAGAATCTGTTACTGCAACTTGGTAGCCTTGTTCATGCAGGAAATTTACAGCAGAAACGCCTGATATTCCCAAGCCTGCTACAACTTTTAACCCACCACGTTGTATTAACATTTTTGCCCCACAATTTATCAATCGACAGAATGGCAAAAATGTTAGCACTTTGCTGTTTTGAATGCTTTTTCAGTTTGAACTTTATTCATCTTTTTTTGTGTCAGTGCGTAAAAAAGCCATCAATGTGATGGCTTTTTAAACGAAACAAGAAATACTAAATTTATTGCCATTTAATCGGCTTAATTTCTTGAACTGTATTGGTAGGTTTATCTTCGCTTGAACAACCACAACCGCCAGCACAACCAAAGGCCATTTTTGGTTTAAGCCATTTTGCCAAGGTTACCCAACCTTGCTTTTCGCAAAATGCTGAGAGTGAAGAAAAGACTGAATTTGCTGTTTTTGGAAATACTTTCTTAAAAACAACGACAGCACTCCAAATCACTAAAACCGCAATAATCAGATATTGAACCATATACAACCTCCTTTCTTGCCTTAACCCCAATAATGGGAAGCAATTTGATAGGTAACAAACGATGCAAAATAAGCTAAACCAAACAGATATGCAGTCATAGCTGCAACATGTTTCCATGAACCTGTTTCGCGACGTACCGTTGCCAGTGTTGCCAAACAATGTGGAGCATAAATGAACCACACTAAAAGTGATAAACCTGTTGCCAAAGACCAACCCGTTCCATCTGCACTAATCAGATGCGATAACCCTTGTGCCACAGCATCATCATCTGTTGCAGACAAGGCATAAACTGTACCTAATGCCGCGACAACCACTTCACGAGCAGCCATAGCTGGAATTAAAGCGATACAGATTTGCCAATTAAAACCAACTGGAGCAAATAAAGGCTGAATAAGATGCCCAAGCATCCCTGCAAAACTATAATCTATGGCAGGTAATGTCGCCCCTTCTGGTGGTTGCGGGAAAGTACACAAGAACCAAAGCAAAATAGAGAGCGCAAAAATGATTCCGCCGACGCGTTTCAAGAAGATCTTTGCACGATCCAATAAACCGATTCCCACACTTTTTAAATCAGGGAAACGATAACTTGGTAGCTCTAGCAGTAAAGCATGCTGCGACTTATCTTTTTGCAAAAACTTCATTAAAAATGAAACGCAAAGCGCACTCACAATACCAGCCATATACAGACCGAAAAGCACTAAACCTTGTAGGTTAAAAATACCCCAGACCATTTTCTCTGGAATGAAGGCAGCAATCAGCAAGGCATAGACAGGTAAACGTGCCGAACACGTCATTAAAGGCGCAACCATAATGGTCGTAAAACGATCACGAGGGTCACTAATACTACGCGTTGCCATAATTCCCGGTACTGCACAAGCAAAGCTCGAAAGTAAAGGAATAAAGGCACGGCCACTTAAACCAGCTTGGAACATTAATTTATCAAGCAAGAATGCTGCACGCGGTAAATAGCCTGATTCTTCGAGTACTAAAATAAAGAAGAACAAGATCAAAATTTGTGGCAAGAACACAACTACGCCACCCGCGCCTGCAATAATTCCGTCAACAACCAAACTATGCAGTAGTGGTTGGGTAATCACAGTTCCCACTCCCTCACCAAGCCAGCCGAAGAAGCCTTCAATACCATCCATGAATGGAGCTGCCCATGCAAACACTGCTTGGAACACAATAAACATCATGAGCGCAAGGCTAAGTAGGCCTAAAACCGGATGTAAGAAAATTCGATCTAGAAAATCAGTACGCTTATCTCCATGATCAACATAATGAACTACATCTTTAAAAATCATATCGATTTTTTGGTGATGAGTTCCAGTTAAACCACTTAGTTCGGTTTGTGGCACACTGTATTTTTCTTGATCAAGGGCATGTAATAAATTTTCAATACCCGCATTACGGACGGCAACTGTTTCAACAACTGGTACACCCAAACGTTGAGACAACTTTTGAGTATTAATTTGGATGCCACGACGACGCGCTTCATCCATCATATTCAGTACAAGTAAAATCGGACGACCCAACTCGATCATTTCGAGTACTAGTCCTAAATGCAATTTTAAGTTAGTGGCATCAACCACACATAAAAAGGCATCTTGCTGCCCTTCTTCTGCAATTTTACCCAAACACACGTCACGGGTAATTACTTCATCAGGACTGGTGGCATTAAGGCTATATGTACCAGGCAAATCAAGTACACGCACTGCTCGGCCTGAAGGCAACTGAAAATGACCAACCTTACGCTCGACCGTTACACCAGCATAGTTTGCAACTTTTTGTCGAGTTCCGGTTAAATGGTTAAAAAGAGAGGTTTTACCACAGTTAGGGTTTCCCACAAGGGCAATACGTAACGCATCACTCATGCGGGTACTCCTTCTTCTACTTGAATTTCAATTTTTTCCGCTTCTGCTTTACGTAAAGCGAAACGAGTAAAGCCGATTTGGATTAAGATCGGATCACCACCAAAAATACCTTTGGTAATCACTTCCACTCGTGTGCCCGGTACAAAGCCCAGACTTTCCAAACGAATTGCGACCAAATCTTGCTGCTCGGACTCTAGTTCTATCCGATTCACTTTGGTGATGGTCGCCGCTTGCTTCACTTTTAAAGCTGATAAACGCACCGCATCCGATCCTAAACCTTTTTTAATAGTATACATATAAATGAGAATAATTACCAAATAAGGTTAAATTTCACTTCTTCTCTAGTTTAATCGACAAACCTTAAAGTTTCTTTTACAGTACAGAGGTTTAGAGGATCTAGTGTATGTTGAATAAAAAACCGCGTATTCCAAGCCCTGTTCAAATTCCTGAACATTTAAGCTTTTTACAAGGTTTTCGTGACTATCTCGTTGCTCAGACGGTAAGTCCACATACACGTAATGCTTATTTATCCGACCTTATTCAATGCAGTGAACTTCATAAAAAATCAGCTCTTCCAGAGTGGACAAGTGATGATATCGCTGATGTTTTGATTGAGTTGACTAAAGCTGGTAAAAGCCCACGCTCGATTGCCCGCTGCTTATCTGCCCTACGCCAGTTTTACAAATTTTTACGTGAACAGAAATTACGAAGCGATAATCCTGTAGCAACCCATCATTCTCCAAAAATTGGCAGAGCCTTACCCAAAGATCTATCTGAAGAAGATGTCGAAGCACTGATTCAGGCCCCCGATATTGATACGGCACTTGGTTTACGCGATCGGGCAATGTTTGAAGTTCTTTACGCATGTGGTTTACGTGTTTCAGAACTGCTGAACTTGCGCCTAGAACTTATTAACTTAAAAAAAGGCTATTTAAGAATTACGGGTAAAGGTAATAAAGAGCGTTTGGTCCCGCTAGGGCAATTTGCTTGTGAATGGGTAGAACGCTACTTGCAGGATGCTCGGCCTCAACTCTATAAAAGCTCTACTGACTATCTCTTTTTAACTCAACACGGCGGAATTATGAGCCGTCAGAACTTCTGGTATGCCATTAAACGTTACGCCTTACAAGCCAATATTCAAGCTGAACTCTCACCTCACACATTACGTCACGCCTTTGCAACACACCTGCTCAATCACGGCGCCGATTTACGCGTAGTACAAATGTTATTGGGCCATAGTGACTTATCAACTACTCAAATTTACACACATGTAGCACAAGTGAGAATGCAACAATTGCATGAAAAACATCATCCTAGAGGTTAAAAAATTTAAAACTTATTATTTGAAATACGCCTAACAATCACTTGATTTCGTTCACAAAGGTTAAGAAAGTTTTAACAATACACGCTAGATTTTTTGTTATGCTTAGCAGCTTCTGACTATAAATACTGATGAAATAAGGGTTATCTATGTCTTTTACCCGATCTCAACTTTTTCTTGCCTGTGCTTTGGCTTCTAGCCTGTTATTCAGTGCTTGTTCTAAAGAAAACAAACCACAAAAAGAAGATGCGCTCACTGCGACCGCACCTGCTACTGGGGAAGCTTCAACCATCATTGAACGCAATGCGAAACAGCGTTTAATTGAAACTTTGCAAAAACAATTTAAGAATGCAAACATCAACGCCAAAATTTTAGATATCAAGCCTACTGAAGTGCCTAACTTATATTGGGTAAATCTCGAAGGAATGACGTCGATTTATACAACCAGTGATGGCAAATACCTGATTCAAGGTGATGTCATTCGTTTAGGCGGTAAAGAACTACATAATATTGGCGATAATCTTCAAGCTTCAGAAAATAAAAAGCATCTCGCTGCTTTAAAAAATGAAGATTTGATCGTTTACCCAGCTAAAGGTGGTAAGGCTAAACATGTGATTTATGTGTTTACCGATGCAAGCTGTCCTTATTGCCACAAATTACATGAGCATTTACCTGAAATTAATGAAAAAGGTATTGAGGTACGCTATATCGCTTGGCCACGCGGTGAACAATTTATGCCGACCATGGAAGCTGTATGGTGTAGTGCAGACCGTAAAGCTGCCTTTAACCAAGCCGTACAAGGCATTAATATTCCACCAGCTCAATGTAAAAACCCTGTCCGTGAACAATATCAACTTGGTTTAAACATGGGTGTAAATGGAACACCGGCTATTTATAATGTTGATGGCGAGTACTTAGGTGGATACCTAACACCGGATGAATTAATTAAACGTCTGGATAAATAACATCCTTTAGGCTGATGAATGATTAATCATCTATCTCTTTTAAAAAGCGCTGCTCTGATTGCAGCGCTTTGTTTTTTCAATAATTAATATTTAAACAACCTCTGTTTAAAGACTGATCTACTCTTCTTTTCCAAACATCGCACTCTAATTCATTGAACAGGCACTAAAAGCGCTAGAGTCTGGCGTTTTTTTTAGCTATGATCTAGCTTCAACTAAATGATTAAATGATGAATGGAGTGTGACGTGAAACCAGTTCGCCTGGCAATACTCGGTCTAGGAACCGTAGGTGGAGGAGCCCTTAAACTACTACAAGAAAATGCCGCTGAAATTAAACGTCGCACCGGTCGAGAAATTCAAATTACCCACGTTGGAACACGCCGCCCTCGTCCAGATCTTGAATTGGAAGGGATTAAACAAAGCGCCGATTTACTTGACATCGTTCGTCAACCAGACGTTGATGTAGTTGTAGAAGTTATGGGTGGGATCCACCCTGCTTACGAAGTTATCATGGAAGCGATCAAACACGGCAAACAAGTCGTGACTGCAAACAAAGCGTTACTCGCTGAACATGGCAATGAATTATTTAAAGCAGCAGAAGACAATGCTGTGCAAATTGCTTATGAAGCAGCAGTTGCTGGCGGTATTCCAATTATTAAAGTGATCCGTGAAGGTCTTGCTGCAAACCATATCGAATGGTTGGCTGGCATTATTAATGGTACAGGTAACTTTATTCTGACTGAAATGCGTGAGAAAGGTCGTGCATTTGATGATGTATTAAAAGAAGCTCAAGAACTCGGTTATGCAGAAGCAGACCCAACTTTTGACGTTGAAGGTATTGATGCTGCGCATAAACTTACCATTTTAGCGTCTTGTGCGTTTGGTATTCCTCTTCAATTTGATAAGGTTTATACCGAAGGTATCAGCAAAATCACTGCGCAAGATGTGAAATATGCAGAAGATCTTGGTTTCCGTATTAAACATCTTGGTATTGCACGTCGTGCTGAAAAAGGTATTGAATTACGTGTTCACCCAACGCTCATTCCAGATGAACAACTTATTGCGAATGTAAACGGCGTTAAAAATGCTGTTTTAGTTCAGGCAAATGCCGTAGGTCCAACACTCTATTACGGCGCGGGTGCAGGCGCAGGTCCTACAGCTTCTGCGGTTGTTGCCGACGTTATTGATATTGTTCGTGACATCTCTTATACCGAAGACGGCGCAGGAACAATTCCTCAGTTGGCTTTTGAAGCATTAACAAATGTGCCAATTTTAAGCCGTGAAGAAATGACCACAGGTTATTACATTCGCTTAAATGCAGAAGACCAAACTGGCGTACTTGCAGATGTGACGACCATCTTAAGTCGCGCTGGAATTAGTATTGATGCAATCATGCAACAATCTCGTTTAAAAGACCTTATTCCAATCGTGATTCTGACTGATCCAATCGTTGAATCAAAAATGGATGATGCTCTTGCACAAATTCAAGCATTACCTGCAATTCGTGGCGAAATCGTAAGAATTCGTTTAGAATCGCTCGATAGTTAATCAGGTTGAGGGAAAGATTCCCTCTCCCGCTTCACCTCTAATTGGAACACCATCATGTCTAATGCCAATCGTTATACTGGTCTTGTAGATCGTTATCGTGACCGTTTGCCAGTTTCGGCAACTACTCGTGCTATCTCTTTGGGTGAAGGCAACACCCCACTCATTAAACTTGAGAATATTCCACGTATTATTGGCAAAGATGTTGAAATTTATGTGAAATATGAGGGTTTAAACCCAACTGGTTCATTTAAAGACCGTGGTATGACCATGGCTGTAACCAAAGCGGTTGAAGAAGGCTCTAAAGCGATTATCTGTGCATCTACTGGTAACACTTCTGCTGCTGCTGCTGCCTATGCTGCACGTGCAGGTATCAAAGCATTTGTTTTGATTCCAGAAGGCAAAATTGCGATGGGTAAAATGGCACAAGCGATGATGTATGGTGCGATCACTATGCAAATTCGTGGTAACTTCGATGATGGTATGCGTCTTGTAAAAGAAGTCGCTGATCAAGCGCCTGTAACGATTGTAAACTCAATCAACCCTTACCGTTTGCAAGGTCAAAAGACTATTGCTTATGAAATCGTTGAAGCTCTAGGCCGTGCACCTGATTACCACTGCTTACCTGTAGGTAACGCAGGTAACATCACCGCTCACTGGATGGGTTATACCGAAGCTGTAGCAAACCAACCTGCTGATCAGTTTGAACAAGTGATTTATGATGCTGCTACTGATCAATTCACTGGTCCAAAACCAGAATGTTTACCGACTATGGTGGGTTACCAAGCTTCTGGCGCAGCTCCATTCTTACGTGGCGCTCCAGTTGAAAGCCCTGAAACTGTTGCAACTGCAATCCGTATTGGTAATCCACAAAGCTGGAACCATGCAAAAGCTGTAGTACGTGACTCTAAAGGCTGGTTTGATGAACTTCAAGACAGCGAAATTTTAGAAGCTCAACGCTTACTTTCTATGTATGAAGGCGTATTTGTTGAGCCAGCGTCTGCTGCTTCTATCGGCGGTGCGATCCGTGATATTAAAGCGGGTAAAATTGCTGAAGGTTCTGTCATTGTATGTACAGTAACTGGTAATGGCTTGAAAGATCCTGACACTGCAATCAAACAATGTGCTGATGCAGTGATGTTGTCAATTGATGCAACAATGGACCAAGTAAAAGATTCGATTTTATCTAATATGTAAGATCTGATTTTCAAAAAACGGCTGTTTAATACAGCCGTTTTTTTATGTCTTTTTTATAGCCATAAAAAAACGCTTCTTGATAGAAGCGTTTCTTAGAATATTGAAATTAAATACGTTTTGGTAAATTACTTAACCAACCCAATAAGTTAGTTGCATCATTATTACGTGCCTGTGTACTTGGTTCACCCAGTAATACAATGACTGCCGGACGTGAATTTACAGTCGTGTGCATTACAACACAGCGACCTGCTTCATTAATATATCCAGTTTTAGACAAGTTGATATTCCAGCCACCATTACGCACTAGAGCATTGGTATTGTTAGATTTCAACACGCGATAACCCAAGTTAAAATCATAAGTCGGTGTGGTTGAGAATTGACGAATCAAGCCATATTGAGAAGCCGTACTTACCAAAATTCCTAAGTCACGTGCTGAAGACACATTACGCGGATCTAAACCAGTTGACTCATAATAGTGAGTCGAACTCATACCCAAGGCACGAGCTTTAGCATTCATTGCAGCTACGAATGCAGGACGCCCACCCGGATAAGTACGTGCTAAAGCTGCTGCTGCTGGGTTTTCTGACTTCATTAGAGCGAACAGAAGAACTTCTGCACGGTTCATCTTGTCACCAACACGTAAGGTTGAACTTGAGTTTTTACCACCTGCACCAGCAAAATCAATTTGCTCAAGTGTAATTTCTTCTGACATGTTTAAACGGGCATCTGCCGTTACAACCGCTGTCATCACCTTTGTAATAGATGCAATTGGCACAGAAGCGTTAGTATTTTTACTGTAAAGCACTTCACCAGTTTGCGCGTCCATCACAAGTGCAGCTCGAGCACTTACACTCGGCTGGGCATTGTAACCAGACGTATCACGGATTGGAGCAATCTTCGGTGCAGATGCTACAATTTTAGGTGCGCTACCACCACGCAAAGTTGTGGTTACCGATGTTGAACCTTGCGGAGTAGGTTCGTCATCTTCATCATTTAAAAATTGGCTAGCATCAGCTGAAGACCAACTTAAGCTTGCAGTACCACTATTCCCTGAGGACGGGTTATTGACGAGTTCTGCAAAGCTTGTTGAACTCAAACTAAGCAAAATAGACATGCTTAGCACATGCATTAAAGACTTTTTAGAATTTTTCACGGCACAATACTCGACTCAGGGTGATACACATTTGCGCTTACTATAATTATGCCTTACATTTGAGGTATAAGGTATAACGCTTTTACCGACACAATTGTGCACAACTATTCGCTCACTATATAAGAATAGGATTGCTAATTTTGTCATTCCATTGCAAGCTAATTTTGCTTTATGTAACAAAAAACTTGTTTTTTGAAAGAAAGGAGGTCTTCTTGATTACAGTTTTAGTTGTGGATGACCATGAACTTGTACGTACAGGTATCTGCCGTATGTTAGAAGATCATGCCGATGTAGAGGTCATTGGACAAGCCGAATCGGGTGAAGAAGCAATTGCTATTGTTCGTCAGAAACATCCTCAAGTTGTGCTACTTGATGTCAATATGCCTGGCATCGGCGGCGTAGAAACAACACGTCGTTTACTACAAACCGCACCAGATACAAAAGTGATTGCAGTCAGTGGCTTAGCAGAAGAACCTTACCCTTCTCTTTTGCTTAAAGCAGGAGCTAAAGGTTACATCACCAAAGGTGCTCCAATTACCGAAATGGTTCGGGCGATTAATAAAGTGATGCAAGGCGGCAAATACTTTAGTGCCGATATTGCTGAGCAATTAGCAAGTTCTTATTTATCCGATACGCAGCAATCGCCATTTGATTCTCTCTCTGAACGAGAAATGCAAGTTGCAATGATGGTTGTAAATTGTATTAGCGCTCAAGAAATTGCAGACAAACTTTTTGTAAGTGTTAAAACAGTGAATCCCTACCGCTACCGTATTTTTGAAAAGCTAGCCATTGATAGTGATGTTAAACTAACTCATCTCGCGATTCGTTACGGTCTGATCAAGCCTTAATCAGACTTACATGCAATTTCCCGTAAACTCATCCTTGTCCCATACGATATTTCGTTTGGGCACGTGGTATGGCTTATATCGCCTTATTATTGCGGTTAGCCTGAATATTATTTTGGTTTTAACCGATGCTCAAATCGACAATAGTCTGCAACAACCCGCTCTATATTCTTACACACTACTCGGCTATTCGCTCTTAAGCCTTCTTCAACTTTTATGCTTTAAGTTTATTGCCACTCAGGCAACAAGGCAGCTCATTTTATTTTTTGTAGTTGATATTATATGTCTGAGTTTACTTACATTTTCTGTAGGTGAACCAAATCTTCAACTCAGCTTGCTATATGTTATTGCCATATTTACTTCGGCCATTTTACTTAGCGCAAGAATGTCGTTGCTCATTACATTACTTGCAGTCATTGCGGTTATTTACCAACGCTTCGTTGGCAGTTTATTTGACTACAATAATTTAAATACGATTGGTAATAGCGCCTTATTGGCCTTCTTATTTTTTGTAGTACACGGAATCGGACAAATTGCGGTCCAGCGTTTTAAACTACTTGAAGCACTAACTTTCCACCAATCAATAGAACTCTATCAACTACAAAATATTAACCGCTATATCTTGGAACAAATTCAAGAGGGCTATTTAGTCCTAGATGAAAACTACGACATTGTTTTAAGTAATCCAGCCGCCTGCTCTCTTTTAGGAATTCCACCTCAATTTGCCAGTGAAAAATATCCCTTAGCAAAATGGCATGCTGACTTATTTGAAATATTAAAGTTTGATAATTTAAAAGAAGGCGATCGATTTATTTTTGAGTCTCGACTGTCGGCTTATTCTATTAATATTAAAGTGCAACATCTTTTGGTGCCGCAACAAGCATTAACACTACTCATCTTACAAGATGCGCAGCAGATTAATCAGCAAGCTCAACAACTCAAACTTGCCGCTTTGGGACAACTCTCAGCAAGTATTGCACATGAGATCCGTAATCCTCTTGCAGCCATTGTTCAAGCAAATGAATTACTCAAAGATAGTGACGCGGAACAGCAAAATACTTTACGCAATATGATTGGCAAGCAAACGAAACGCATTGATAGTATTGTTCAAGACACCTTAGGACTTGCCCGCAGTGAAAGAACGTATCCCATTCAGATTGAACTAAACGACTTCATAAAAACGTTATTAGATGAAGATTTATCTGATGTTAAACATGCGATCCAGCTTAAAAGTTCTGATTTATCCTTAAAGCTATTGTTTGATGAAAAGCAACTCAGACAAGTGCTCATTAACCTTGTTAGGAATGCTCTACGCCACAATGCCCCCGACTCTCCCTATGTTCTGATCAATATCCATTCACAAACAAATAAAATTTATATTGATGTGATCGATTACGGTGAAGGTGTTTCAAAACGTGATATATCTCAATTATTTAAACCATTTTTTAGTACCGAAATTAATGGAACTGGTTTAGGATTATATTTGTCTCATAGTTTTTGTGAGGCAAACCATGCAAAGCTCACTTATGTAGAGCAAAAACAAGGGGCATGCTTCAGAATAGAATGCCCAATAATATATTGATTTTTTATTAGGTTTTTGGGGAAATGGCAGAACAGCAACCACTCGTTTTGCTTGTAGACGATGAAGAAGATTTGTGCCTGTTAATGCAAATGACTCTTGCACGAATGGGGATTAAGACACATCTTGCTTATCGGGTTGAACAGGCCAAACAGCTCTTTACTCAGTTTCATTACGATGCGTGCTTGACCGATTTAAATCTACCTGATGGTAGTGGTTTAGAATTGGTTCAACATGTTTCTCAAACTTACCCACACACACCCATTGCAGTCTTAACTGCATACGGCAATATGGATATTGCAATTGCAGCACTAAAAGCGGGAGCTTTTGATTTTGTCAGCAAACCGATTAACCAAATTCATTTAGATCAATTGTTAAAAAAGGCGCTTAACCAGCCAAAACCAGAGCATGAATTTGGTGAAACAACTCTAGAGAATGACTTATTAATTGGGCGTTCACCACCTATACAAAACTTACGGACAGCTATTAAAAAAATAGCCCGCTCCCAAGCTCCTGTATTTGTTACAGGCGAATCTGGTACGGGTAAAGAAGTTGTTGCGAATCTGATTCACCGCTTAAGCAACCGCAGTGAAGGACCATTTATTGCAATTAACTGCGGAGCAATCCCAACCGAGCTCATGGAAAGTGAACTTTTCGGGCATAAAAAAGGGAGCTTTACTGGCGCGACTCAAGACAAACAAGGTCTGATTTTATCGGCACACGGCGGCAGTTTATTTTTAGATGAAATTGCCGAATTGCCTTTAAGTATGCAAGTTAAATTGCTTCGCGCTGTACAAGAGAAAAAGATTCGCCCAGTAGGTTCAGATCAGGAAATTGATGTCGATTTTCGAGTAATCAGTGCGAGTCACCAAGACTTAGATTTATTAGTTCAACAAGGTAAATTCCGTCAGGACTTATTTTTCCGTATTCATGTTATGGATATTATGTTGCCGCCACTGCGTGACCGTGGTGGAGATATTTTGCTATTGGCCAATCATTTTATTCAAAAAGTTTGTATGGAATGGGGAATTTCAAGCAAGCAATTAACGGCGAGCGCTGAGACTTACTTATTGCAGCAAGACTTCCCGGGTAATGTTCGCGAATTAAGAAATATGATTGAACGAGCTATTACTTTAAGTGATGATGAGTCCATTGATTTAACACACTTAGCACCTCCTCTTAGAGGCAGTAGTGTGAGCCCGCAAATCGTAACGAAACAACTAAATCAAACACCGGCTGTTCAGACTCACCCAAAATTTCCAATGGAAGGTTTAGAACGTTACTTAGAAAATATCGAAAAAGATATTTTACTGAATGCGCTAAATATGACTCATTGGAATCGAACTTTGGCAGCTAAAAAGCTAGGAATGACATTTCGTTCTTTGCGCTATCGACTCAAAAAGTTTGGCTTAGATACTGAAATGGGAGAGGAAGTATAAAAATTACTTCCTACTTCCTCTTTAGAAATAAATCTGCAACGCGCTCTAAATATACGTCTTCTTTCATTTCTGCGGGTAATGGATAGGTCTGGTTAGGTTGAATACCCTGCCCTTCAATCATATTGCCATTTGGCGTGTAGTAGTGTGAGACTGTCATTTGTAGAGCGGCTCCACTTGGCAAAGGAAATAGCTTTTGCACTACACCTTTTCCATAACTTTTTTCACCCATCACCCAAGCACGCTGGTGTTCTTTCATCGCCGCAGTAAAAACTTCTGCCGCCGATGCAGAGCGGTGATTAATTAATATACCCAGTTTTATATTCTGAAATTCATTACCGGGCAAAGCTTGAAACTGCTGGTTGCCTTCCGAACGGCTTTTGGTTGAAACAATAATTCCGTTATTTAAAAATAAATCTGCTGACTCAACTGCTGCCGATAACAACCCACCCGGATTGTTTCGTAAATCGATTAAAACAGCCTTTAAACGTGGAGAACTGTTTTCTTCAATTAATCTTTTAATTTCATTAGCAGTGTCTTGTTGGAATACTCTAATTTTGAGTACGAGCACCTGATTATGTAGCATTACAGGTTCTATATCGGTTTCTATTTTTTTATTACGAACTAAGTTGATATTTCCGTTTAGCTCTTCTGCTTGTACTTGAAGTGTACTTCCAATAGAACCGTAAAGCAGGCCAAGTACCTGATCTTGGTTTAAATTTTTTAAATCTTGGTTATCAATTTTAAGAATCGTCTGACCATTTCTCAAACCTAATTTATAGGAATCAGAACCGGTTTTAAGATCACGAATCATCCATTTATGAGCATGTGATTCAGGGCTTAATGCAAAATCAACTGATGCAAGATCACCCTCTGTGTATTGAATCAGTTGGCGGTATTCTTCTGCCGATAAATAACGCGAATAACGATCTAACCCACTCACTAACCCTTTTATGGCTTTTTGAAACAAAGCATCGTCAGATTTCACATCAACGTAGTTATCTCGAACAATTCCATAGATTTGCACAAACTGTTGAATCGACTCGATCGGCACCTCTGCATAGCTATGTTCCGGTTCTTCCGAATCAGAGTGCAAAGGTGACAATTTTTCTTTTACAACTGGCGCTGCAAAGGAAAATTGGCTGCAACACAGCAACATACTTACAATAAGTTTTTTATATTTAATGTGTTGCAGCATCCAATCACCTTTAACTTATGCAGATAGTGTAATCAGATTACGTCCTTGCATTTCGGCAGGAACAGGAATCTGCATTAAATTGAGAATTGTCGGTGCTACGTCTGCAAGCACACCACCTTCTGCAATTGTTGCTTGTGTTGGACCAACATAGATAAACGGCACAAGCTCGGTTGTATGTTGAGTATGCACTTGCCCACTTTCGTAGTCTTGCATTTGTTCAACGTTACCATGGTCAGCAGTAATGAGCATATGGCCTTTTTTCGCCATAACTGCCTCATAGACACGACCTAAACAAGTATCAACCGCTTCAACTGCTTTAACCGCAGCATCAAATACACCTGTATGCCCGACCATATCACCATTTGCGTAGTTCACAACTAATAAGTCGTACTCACCCGAATTAATCGCTTTAACCAACTCATCAGTGACTTCATAAGCACTCATTTCAGGCTTAAGGTCATATGTCGCAACGTTTGGAGATGGAATTAAAATACGTTTTTCACCTGGATATTCATCTTCACGGCCACCACTAAAGAAGAATGTTACATGTGCATACTTTTCAGTTTCAGCAATACGTAACTGGGTTTTACCTAAAGAAGATAAATACTCACCCAATGAATTTTTAAGGGCTTCTGGCATATATGCAACTGGTGCATCAATGCTTGCCTGATAACGCGTTAACATCACAAATTTAGAAAGATTTGGTACAACTTTGCGTTCAAAACCAGCAAAGTCTTTCTCTACAAATGCGCGAGTAATTTCACGAGCTCGGTCAGCACGGAAATTCATAAATACAACGCTATCACCATCTTGAACTTTAGCAATATCACCAATACGAGTCGCTTTTACAAACTCATCATTTTCATTGGCTGCATAAGCTAGCTCCAACCCTTCGACCGCTGTTTGCGCAGTACGAAGTGCCTCGCCTTCAGTTAACAAGCGATAAGCTTGCTCAACACGATCCCAACGGTTGTCACGGTCCATTGCAAAGTAACGACCAATCATGGTTGCGATACGGCCTTGGCCCGGATATTGAGCAAATAATGCATCTAATTTTTCTAAAGATGGTTGAGCACTGCGTGGAGGTGTATCACGACCATCAAGGAAAGCGTGTAAATAAACTTTTGCACCGCGTTTTAATGCAAGCTCACACATCGCCACAATATGATCTTCATGTGAATGGACGCCACCTTCTGAAAGTAGTCCCATAATATGAACAGCACCGCCAGCAGCTTTAGCTTTTTCAACAGCGTCGATCAACACTTCATGTTTGAAAAAGTCACCAGTACGGATATCTTTAGTAATACGGGTAAAGTCTTGATATAACACACGGCCAGCGCCAAGATTCATATGGCCGACTTCAGAGTTCCCCATTTGTCCATCAGGCAATCCAACATCTTCACCTGAACCAGAAATTAGACTATTCGGATGCTTGGCTTTCATTGCCGCCAAATTTGGTGTTTTTGCTGCAAGAAAAGCATTATCTTCAATCGCTTCACGGTGTCCAACACCATCCATAATGACCAGAACGTGAGGGATCTTGCCAGCAGTTGCATCCGTCATAATCAATTTCTCTTTTGTCTACAATTTCGTCACAATATCTTACCGAATTTTCGGTCAAGACTCTATTTATTCCTATGGCTTTCACCAATATCCGCGATTGATGAAAACCATAAATATCACTTATTACTAGCGAGCGCGGTAAAGCAAATAACTTCCGGCACCAAACATTAACAAGATAGGCACGAGCACAAACCATGCTGGAGATGGAGAATAAACCAAGCTTGCATAGCCCAAGAAATCCTGCAAATAATAGAAACTCAAACCAATAAACAATGCGATCACTAAACGGAAGCCCATCGATTGTTGGCGTAACGGTCCAAAAATAAAAGAACACGCCACGAGAACTAATGCAATGAGTGAAAATGGCGAAGCAACTTTTTGCCAGAAAGCCAATTGGTACGTCTTTGGTACCTGGCTATATTCATCCATATAACGCATAAAGCTAATCAGTTGGCTTGGCGATAAATCTTCAGGATCTAAAGTCACCATATGCACATATTTAGGCTGTAATGCTAAAGCAAGCGATTGTTCTTCATGATCAGTTTTGATGGCATTGCCTGCCGCCAAAATGTCCATTTGTTCAGCTTTTTTCAAAGCCCATTGACCATTTTTAATAAACTGTCCTTGCTGAGCATTAATTAATGATTGCAAGTAATAGTTCTGGTCAAAGTCGACCACTTGAATGTCTCTTAAATTGCCCTGAGAGTTAGCGTAGTCGATATAGATAAATCGTTGCCCTTCACGTGACCAATAGCCTTTAACTTCACCTAAAGCAGCTACTGAACGATGGCTTTTAACACTTTGTGCTTTTTCATTCGTGTAAGGGATAACCCATTCACTTAAAGCAAACGACAAAATAATAAGCAGTAAAGCTGAGCGCATAACCCAACCAACAATACGCCATAAGCTAACACCGACTGAACGCATAACAATGAGTTCACTACTCGTTGCCAATGAGCCCAGTCCAATCACAGCACCAATCAAGGCAGAGATAGGTAAAATTTCATAGAGATAGCGAGGAGCTCCCCACAAGACATAGACGAGAGCTTGCCATGCGTTATAGTCTGGTTTGAGCTCACCCAACTCGCCAAGATATGTAAATAAGACCTGAAGAATGGACAAAACAACTGTGGTGCCAAACATCGCAAGCGCAGTGGTTTTCGTCACATATTTGGCGACTATTCGACGTGCTAACATTATAATTTCACTCGCTTGATCTGTTTCTTGATTTTTGGTCCTAACTTCTGCTTACGTGAGAATAAGGCGGCAGCAACGCCATACACAACTAACACGGCAGGATAAGCCCAAATATCGAGTTCTTCTTTACTAATACGAGTCTTGATTGCAATCATTAATACGATCAGACTAGAAAAAATAAAAATCGCCGGAATAAGACGGTAATAACGACCTTGTCGTGGGCTCACCTCAGACAATGCTACTGATAGCATTAACGCAATAACAATGGTGAATGGCCCAAATAAACGCCATCCCAACTCACTTCTGATGACTGGATCATTCGTTTTTGAAAAGAGTTTTGTTGTTGATAGCGCTTCTACATCGCCACTCTCAAACTTAACATCTTTGTCATTTTCTAAACGTAGACGATAAGACTGGAACTCTGCTTGTGTATATTTTGGTTGTCCCGGGAATATTTCATAGCGACGACCTTGTACCAGATCAACGACATTGGCGGTGTCATTTGCAACTTCTACACGAGTCGCTTCCTTTGCCAAAATCATAACATCTGGCTTATCTTCTTTAGCAGCGCGTTGATAAAAGAAAATATCCTTCAAATTCTTTCGGTCTTCTGACAATGAACCTGCATAGATCGTATATGGCCCAGAGGAAATAAACTCTCTTGGTCGAACCAAATCGAAACCTGTCCGAACAGCTTGTGTTGTTGTCAGTTTTTCAAACTCACGTAGTCCCCACGGCGTCATCCAGAGCATAAGCACAGACTGAAAAACCATATAAACAAGCGTCATTGGAATGAGTAATCGTGCTAATTGATGACGGCTTACACCACTACCATTTAATACAGCCATTTCATGGTCAACATATAAACGACCAAACACCAACATTAAACCAATGAAAAAACCCAATGGTAAAATGAGTGTTAGAAATTCAGGTAAACGATATCCAATGATGCTAAATAAGATACTGGCATCTAAACGCCCCTGCGCCGCCACACCAAAGTATTTGATCAGACGACCACCCATCATGATTAAGGTCAGTAAAGAAATGACCACCAATGAGGTAGAGACAACTTGCTTGACGAGATAACGCCGAATAATCAAAGTAATACTTCCAAAAGGCTAATCGGGACGTGTGCTAGTTTACCCGAATGTTAAAAATATAAAACCGCACATTGCAACGCTATGCTTGAAAGTGTTTCAATGTTTTAATCCAACATAACTTTCTATAGGCAATCACGGCAGCCATGAAATTTACAACTTATACAACTTTTCCCGAACAGACATCTAATGAATCTTTGTGGGTTTTAGTTGATTCAGAACAGCTACAAAGCAACATCAACACATATCAAATCAATAACCTAGAAAGCGTTCTTACTGCCACCCAATTCAAAGGCAACTTCAATGAAACTCTGCCTTTATTCGGGCAAGTTTCAAATCAACCTCATAGCCAATTACTTGGCTTAGGAAAAACAGCCGAACTTCAGGCGGTTAAGCTCGCTAAACTTGCCCAAACCATTATCAAATCGACACAAAATAAATTTAAGCATATCGCAATTGATATTGCTGCGTTACCTGTCGAATACCATTATTTATTCGCTTTAAGCTTAACTCAAGCAGCTTATGGTTATGATGAGTTTAAATCGAAAAAAAATGAATTTGTGTTACAACAGGTTGATTTAATTAGTTCAACAACGAGCCTCGATGAAAAACAACTGGCTTTAGTGCATGCCGTACAGTCTGGTCAGTCGTATGCACGTGACCTTGGAAACCGTCCAGGCAACATTTGCTTCCCTGAATATTTGGCAGAACAAGCATTAGCTTTAGCTGCAGAATTCCCTGACTTACTCAAAGTAACTGTCTTAAATGAACAGCAAATGGCTGATTTGGGTATGTATGCTTTTCTTGCAGTCAGCAAAGGATCTGAACGTCCGGGCCGCATCGTAACACTCGAATACCAAGCTGGAATTGACCAAGCGCCTGTTGTGCTTGTTGGTAAAGGCGTTACTTTTGATACAGGCGGTATTTCTTTAAAACCAGGCCTAGGCATGGATGAAATGAAGTTCGATATGTGCGGTGCAGCCTCTGTATTAGGTACTATTCGTGCGCTATGCGAAGCGAAACTCCCTATTCATGTCGTTGGTGCAATTGCAGCCGCAGAAAACATGCCTTCAGGTAAAGCAACTCGCCCAGGCGATATTGTGACAACCATGAGCGGACAAACTGTTGAAATTTTAAATACCGATGCGGAAGGTCGTTTGGTACTGTGCGACACATTGACCTATATCAAACGCTTCAACCCAGCAGTTGTGGTTGATATCGCAACATTAACTGGTGCATGTGTAGTCGCTTTAGGTAAAGTACTGAGTGGTTTGTTCTCACCAGATGATGCTTTAGCAGCTGAACTTCAACAAGCGGGTGAGCAATCATTTGACCGTGTATGGCGTATGCCAGTGATTGAGGATTATCAAGAATTACTTGATTCACCATTTGCTGACATTGCGAACATCGGCGGTCCATACGGCGGTGCAATTACGGCAGCATGTTTCCTTGAGCGCTTTACACGTGAGTACCGTTGGGCTCATTTAGATGTAGCAGGAACAGCATGGTTATCTGGTCCAGCTAAAGGTGCAACAGGTCGCCCAGTACCATTACTCATGCAATTTTTAGCGAATCGTGTAGATACGAATGGCTAAAGTTAGTTTTTATCTGTTTGAAACCAGTGAAGAACGGCAAGTCGATAGTGCTTGCCGTTTATGCCGAAAGATTTTGCAGAAGCATCCTAAAATCTGGTGGTATTGCCCAGATGTGCAGCTACAACAAACTCTTGATGAAAGATTATGGGATTTCGACCCTGCAAGTTTCATTGCGCATGGCATTGACCAAGCTGAAGCTGCTGTATGTATTTCGGCTAAACAACCGCTTGAACAAGGCTTGTTAGTATTTAATTTTAACAATCATGCACTTGAACAAGTTGATCATTTTAGCCACATTATAGAAATTGTTGAAAATAATGAAACAGCCAAGCAAATTGGCCGAGAAAAATTTAAAATGTATCGCCGTTTGGGTATAGAACCGCGGACCTTTAAATTATAACGCGCTAAAATGTAAATACTGTTGAACAAAGGAGAAGCATGGTGGCATTAAATGTCGGGCAAGATTTTAAAAAAAGATGGTTAAATGCGCCTGAAGCTGTCCGTCATGCCTATCAACAGGATCTGGCACGTATTTGTGACTTATTAGAACCCCAAACCCCTATTCAGCTTTGGGTTTTAAATGACGAAAAAGCGCAGTTAGAATCACAGCAAAAAATTGAACAAGCTTACGCGGACCTTAAGGCAGAGCTTATTGAGCAAGCACGTATCCGTCGTCAACGTGCTTTAGAAAAAGCACTTGCTGATAAACGTGCATCAGAAGCTGCTTATGCTGCGGAGTTGCAAGCAGATGAAATTCGCAAGTTTAATGAACAGACTGAAACATTACAGACTTTACGTAGTCATTTAGAACAAGAAGTTGCAGAACAAACTGCACGTTATCAGAAAAACCCTGAAACCCCAGCCGTCAATTACTCTGCTGGTGTAAAACTTAGTATCACCGATGATCAAATCTTATCTGAGCTTGAAAGTTTACGCATTCGTTTAGAACTTGAAGCTGAAAACTTAATTGAAGAGTCAGTAACGGCTTTCCGAGCCAAACTACATTCGGCAGCTCAAGAAGAAATTGAATACATTTTAAAGAACTCTAAGTTTTCTGATGAAAAAATAGAGAAGTAAAGTTTTAAAACTTCTTCTGTCATAAAACTGACACCTATATGTCACAAAATAGACATAAATATTATTCTTGTAGATCAATTGATTATGAGAATAGAAAGTAGTGATTTTAAGATAATTAATGAGGGTAAGAAATGGACATTCCGCATCAGATTTCAAAGCAACTTGAGCAGCTTAATCAGGGTGAGCAATGGACATTTTCAGCACAAGAACTTTATATGAGTCATAACGACTTTAATTCGCTTTCAATCTTGCTGACACGAGCGTCGGAAAAAGGTGAGTTTTCAATTACACGCACTCAGCATACTAAACCATGGGTTGGCACACATTCGGTTACACTCACCAAGCATTAATTTTTTAAAAATAAAAAAACCGGAACATATGTCCGGTTTTTTTTATTTTGATGATCTGGCTTTTATTTTAAAAAACCATTTTCAGCTAAAAAAGCCATACTAATATTTGACTCAGTTTTTTGTTCAGCTGCTTTATCACCTAGCAATAAACGCTCGATATAACGCGCCAACACGTCGACTTCAAGGTTGACCTTACTGCCTACTTGCCATGTTCCAATATTGGTACGTTCTGCGGTATGCGGAATCAAATTCAAGCTTAAAATATTTCCACGTAAGTGGTTAATCGTTAAGCTAATTCCGTCAACGGTTACAGAACCTTTTTCCGCCAAATATTTAGCAAGTTCTGCCGGTGCTGTAACTTCATAATAGATTGAACGAGCGTCTTCACGCACTACGGTAATTTCACCTACGCCATCAACATGACCACTTACAATGTGCCCGCCAAAGCGCGTTGTCGGTAACATTGCCTTTTCAACATTGACACGTTGTCCAACTTTCCAGTTGCCCAAAGTCGTTCGATTTAAACTTTCACGAGAAACATCTGCTGCATACCAGTTATCGCCCCATTCAATCACTGTGAGACAAATACCATTGGTTGCAATCGAATCACCCAAATGTACATCAGACATATCCAGATCAGTCTGAATACGTAGACGTACATCACCACCTACACTTTGCAGGCTTTCAACTTTACCTAAACTTTCAATGATGCCTGTAAACATGGCTCAATCTCCAAATCTTTTTACACTGCTTAAATTGCAGCGCTTACCAAAGTGCGAGCTGTGTACTATTGCCTGAGGTATCTACACCACCTAGCTCGGCGAAGTGGTAAAGCTGGCCTAATAACTGACGTAATGGTGGTCCTGACTTAGCATGAGTATCAGTAATCACAATAAACTCAAGCACGCGTGCACGTTCAGACTGTCGTTGTTTACTCACTCGATAGCGCGGAACATCTTGTGTTAACAAGGTCACTTTGCCTCGTTCCAGATTGGCCATAAGTAAATCTTTCGGCTCGATATTACCATCAGTTGAATAGCTGGTCAGAATATAGCGTGCATTGATCGTTGAAAGTAATTTCTCATATGCATCTTTTGCATGTTTAGAAGAGTTATATGGGCTTGGACGTTCTTTACGCCATGCTCTATCAATACCACTCTTATAACCTTTGGTATCCGGTGAAGGTAAATCCACCTGATCCCATAAAGTTAATGCATTTAAGACGTGGTAATTACTACTATATGCGTGTTGGTTATATGGTGGATCGAGATAGGCAACATCAACCTCAAAACCACTCATTTGATTTGCTAGATGTTGTGAATCTACACACCACATTTCAGCAGCCGGACGTTTGCGATCACCAATCTCACAAAAACGGCTCGGGGTTAACCAAAGTAATGATTCAATTCGTTCTAACGCAGTTTGAGTACGTCCGCCCCACCCTTGGTGGAAGCTTTTAAATACACCACTCGTGTTACTCACAAAACTAGCTGAATAGAGCAATGGCGCAAGCAAAGCACTCATCTCTACATCATTAATTGCACCTTGTGCCTGCCATGTTGCAATCTGCTGACGAATTGCATCGATACGCATACCGTTACGGCGTTTAAAGAATAAACGGTCACGAGTTGGATCGTATACATCATCGTTACGTGGACAAAGGTTATGCGTTACCCAACCTTTAACTTCAGGTAAGCGATTTAAATAGTCGATTGCCTTTTGATAGCCACCCAGTTCTTTAAAAGCAGGCGCATCTACACAGGCTAAAATCGCATGATTTAAAGCATGACTATAAGGTTCCCAATCATTTGCAATCACACGGTAACCATTTTGACGTGCTAAACGAGATACAACGCCACTGCCGGCAAAGAAATCGGCAAAAATCGGTGGATTCTTTTTCTTGCTATTCAGCGTCCCTGTAATTTCAAGGGCTTCTAAAATTAGATGGAGCAATCGGCGCTTGTTCCCCAAGTACGGCACAAGCTGATGGAAAAGATATTCGTCTGTCGTACGGGCTGCATGACGACGTTTGTGATAAACCGAAGGCTCTGAATTCATACTTTCTCTTGCGTAGGGATTAACCTTAAGCGTATATCTTGATCAATTTGTGTCACATCAAGAAGTGTAAAACGAAGTTGCTCTGCCATATATTCAAATTCTGCATTGAACATGGCCCTTGCACTTTTCCCCAATAAGGTCGGGGCAATATAACTGATCAATTCGTCCACCAAACCTTCTTGCAAAAAGGCAGTAGACAATGTTGCGCCAGCTTCAACCAACACATCATAAATTTGATGTTGCTTAGATAGGGTCTGTAACAGCATTTTTAAAGGCTGAATTTCTAATTGTATCACGCCTAAATCAGCAAGTTCTTGACGATATGGCCCCATCACCATCACAGTTTCAGGATTCTCTAAGATCTTAGCGTTAAGTGGTAAACGTCCTTGGCGATCTAAAACAACACGTTTTGGCTGAGCAACTGTCTCGATATCAAAATTATTGAGTGAACGCACGTTAAGCTGACAATCATCTGCAATCACAGTTTCAATACCTGTAATCACTGCTCCAGAAATGGCACGCCAATGTTGTACATCTTGGCGCGCAGCCGAACCGGTAATCCACTTCGACTCACCTGATGCCATTGCAGTACGCCCATCTAAACTTGAGGCTACCTTTAAACGCACATAAGGCATGCCTGTAGACATTGCCTTTAAAAAACCTTGATTAAGTTTTGATGCTAAATCTTCACAAATGCCAACGTCTACTTCAATTCCGGCATTTTTCAAAATTTGAACACCCTTACCCGCCACCAATGGATTTGGATCAGGACAAGCAACCACTACTTTTTTAACTTGAGCTTTCACCAATGCTTCGGCACAAGGAGGGGTTCTGCCATAATGCGCACATGGTTCAAGCGTGACATAAGCCGTTGCACCTTGTGCACGTTCACCCGCCTCACGTAAGGCAAAAACTTCAGCGTGTGGCTGACCTGCTTTAGGATGAAAGCCTTGTCCAATTAACTGATCATCTTTGACAATCACACAACCAACATTTGGATTAGGCTTGGTCGAATATAGTCCTCGTTTGGCAAGTTCAATGGCTTGCTGCATCCAATACTGATCTTGTTTCAACTCAGACATAAAAATCTCAAATGATTAGTGTTCACGTTGCTGCATTTGCTCTATTTGACGGCGAAATGCTTCAACATCCTGAAAATCTTGATAGACAGAAGCAAATCGGACGTAAGCAACATGGTCAAGGGCAAATAAAGATTGCATGACGATTTCGCCAATAGTTCTAGATTTCACATCGCGCTCACCTAAACGGCGAATCTGCAACTGAATATCACTTAAAACTGTTTCGATCTGCTCTTGTGTGACCGGTCGTTTTTGCAAAGCATGCATTAACGAACGACGCAATTTGGCCTCATCGAAAGGTTCATTTTTTCCATTCGATTTGATCACACGAGGCATTACCACTTCATAACTTTCAAAAGTGGTAAAACGTTCACCGCAACTTACACACTCACGACGTCGACGAATCTGACAGCCTTCGGCGGCTAAACGTGAATCGATGACTTTACTATCTGCGGCGTTGCAAAATGGACAATGCATAGCGGATTTATAGGGTCGATTACTTTGACCTAGTGTAGCAAAATTTCTACACTTACAGAACCAGCATTCTTCAAGACAAAAAAACAGTCCTGAGCAAGATCAAAGCATCACTTTGATCACAGCGCAAGACTGTTCTTTTAAGACAGATATATTAATGATTATTCAATACGTTCGCCATGTTGGCTTAAATCCAGACCCATGCGTTCATCATCAGCATTAACACGAATACCAATCACAAGATCAATCACTTTAAGAATAATGAAAGTCGCGATACCACTGTAAACCATGGTTGCCAATACGCCTTCAACTTGTACCCATAATTGGCCAGCGAATGTTGGAGCTAATGCAACGTTCGCTGCTTTAATAATTTCGTCACTGTAGAATACGCCAGTTAAAATCGCACCGACAATACCACCTACCGCATGCAAACCAAACGCATCCAAAGCATCATCGGCTTTAAGTAAGCGTTTAAGTGCTGTAATACCCCAGAAGCACACTACGCCACCAATAAGGCCCATCACTAAAGCACCGCCTACCCCAACAAAACCTGCTGCTGGTGTAATCACAACTAAACCAGCTACCGCACCAGAAGCACCGCCTAATACAGATGCTTTACCACGAATCATACGTTCAACAACTAACCAAGAGAATGCAGCAGCGGCAGCAGCAACTTGAGTCACTAAAATTGCCATACTTGCACGAGCACCAGCGCCTAGAGCACTACCACCGTTAAAGCCGAACCAACCCACCCAAAGTAAGCTTGCACCCACTACAGTTAAAGTCAGGTTATGCGGAGCCATAGATTCGCGGCCAAGGCCAATACGTTTTCCAAGCATGTAAGCAGCAACTAGACCTGCAACACCTGAGTTGATATGTACAACTGTACCACCAGCAAAATCTAATGCGCCTGCTTTAAATAACCAGCCATCTGCAGCCCACACCCAGTGGGTAATTGGTGCGTAGACAACGAGCACCCAAACTGCAATAAACACCATGAAAGCTGAATACTTCATACGGTCTGCAATAGAACCGCTAAGGATTGCAACTGTAATAATGGCAAAAGTCATTTGGAAAATAACAAAGAGACTTTCAGGAATTGTCCCACTTAATGCATCAAACGCCACTCCGTTTAGCATTGCTTTAGACAAATCACCAAAAAATGCACCTGTGCCAGAGAACGCGATTGAGTAACCAGCAATCACCCACAGCAAACTTACCAAGATTGCAGCTGAAAGGCTGAACATCATCGTACTGAGTACATTTTTTTTACGTACCATACCGCCGTAGAATAATGCCAATCCCGGAATGGTCATTAATAGAACCAATGCGGTTGAAACTAAAATCCAAGAGGTATCACCCGTATCAAGAGTAGGTGTCGGTGCTGGAGCTGCTGGAGTTTCAGCAACTGGTGCTTCTGCAGTAGTTGCAGTAGCTGGAGATGTTGATGCAGCCGCAACTTCCGATGTTGGCGTTGTTACAGCTTCTTCTGCCCAAACGGCAGTGCCACCCAAAAGAGCGCCTGATAGACTGAGCGCCATAAGTATTTTTTTCATTCGTGTCCCCCAACCTCATTTGCGAGTTATTTTCTACTCAGCAAGCTTTGTGCCAATTTAGACAGCATCCGGTCCAGTTTCACCCGTACGGATACGGATTACTTGTTCCAGGTTAGTCACAAAAATCTTACCATCGCCGATTTTTCCAGTGCTTGCGACACGTGTAATTGATTCAATTACTGCGTCGACCATTTCATCACTAATCGCAATCTCGATTTTTACTTTAGGTAAGAAATCAACCACATACTCCGCGCCACGGTAGAGTTCAGTATGCCCTTTTTGACGACCAAAACCTTTAACTTCAGTTACGGTAATCCCTTGTACACCAATGTCAGAGAGTGCTTCACGCACGTCATCCAATTTAAACGGTTTTACAATTGCAGTTACAAGCTTCATGTTTGTTTCCTTCGGCTTCTTTTCACCAGTAAGGTTTTATGTTCAATTTTCATGCCAATATTTCAAAGGTTGAGGGAAATGAATCTTTTGCATGAACTTTCTTTATAACCTATTTAGTGAGCAAGATGTAGATGAGCTATCAAAAATAAAATGAATTTTCAGTAGTGTTACATGCTGATTTAATGATCTATTTGCACTAAAAAAATTGAAACCTATATCCAGCGCTTAAGCAGTGTTAAACTGTAAAGCATAAGGTAATACAACACTTTGGATATTTCATGCTAGAAACTTTGCTACAGGCCATTCTGGAACAAATTGATGAGCCTAAAAAAGATTTGGAAAAAAATTTACGTGCATTATTAAATGAAGCGGTCGAAAAGTTGGATCTTGTTTCCAAACAAGAGATCGACCGTCAAAAGACTGCACTTCAATCAGCCAATCAACGTTTAGAAGAGCTACAAAAACAAGTAAGTTTGTTAGAAGAAACTTTAAAGAATAAAAAATAAGCACCAACGTAGCGCATTTATACTTTACAACGATTAAAAATGAAGCACCATAATGGAACAATAAGATGTCTTTTTCTAAAATTTATACACGGGGACTTTTAGGTTTACATGCACCTCTGATTGAAGTTGAGGTACATGTGAGTCAAGGCTTACCTTCTCTTACTATTGTCGGCCTAGCAGAGGCGGCGGTAAGAGAAAGTAAAGACCGAGTTCGCTCAGCCATTATTAATAGTGGATTTCAATTTCCAACAAAACGGCTGACCATTAATCTTGCACCAGCAGATTTGCCCAAAGATGGATCACGTCTAGATTTACCTATTGCTATAGGTATTTTAATTGCTTCTGGCCAGCTCCCAGAAAACTGTGCCGAAGATTTTGAATTAATTGGTGAATTAGCTTTAGATGGCCATGTAAGACCAGTGTCAGGTACTTTAACTTTGGCAATGGCGTGTCAACAGGCCAAGCATAAAATGCTTTTACCTCTCGATAACAGTCAGGATATTAGCCATTTACCAAATCTTGAATGTTATCCAGTGAGCCATTTAAAAGAAGTTTGTGATCATTTCTTGGGCATCAAATCGCTATCTTCGACTGAACCTGCAACGACCTCAAACCAAATGCCTTATAAATTTGATCTGGCAGATGTAAAAGGTCAGCTACGTCCACGTCGCGCACTAGAAATTGCCGCCGCAGGCGGGCACTCGCTGCTCTTTAAAGGACCACCAGGTACAGGTAAGACTTTACTCGCTTCACGCCTTCCTTCAATTTTGCCACCGCTTTCTAATCAGGAAACGCTTGAAGTCGCGAGTATTTATTCTATTTCAAATACACCCCATACCTTTGGTCAGCGTCCATTTCGTGCGCCCCACCATACAGCATCAGCGATTGCACTAGTTGGGGGCGGTTCACATCCTAAACCGGGTGAAATTACCTTATCTCATTTAGGCGTTTTGTTTTTAGATGAACTCCCTGAGTTTGACAGAAAAGTTCTAGAGGTCTTACGTCAGCCGCTTGAGTCAAAAGAAATCATTATTTCACGTGCAGCTCGGCAAATTACTTATCCTGCAAACTTTCAGCTCATTGCAGCGATGAACCCTTGTCCATGTGGTTATGCGTTTAATCAAGACAGCCGTTGCCAATGTTCACCAGAGAGTATTAAGCGATATCAAAACCGTATATCGGGGCCATTACTTGACCGTATCGATTTACATATTGATGTACCGCCTTTAAAAGCTCAGGAACTGCAAGATCCAACGCCTGCTGAAGACTCTACGGCTGTAAGACAGCGTGTGATTTATGCTTATGAACAACAAATGCAAAGACAAGATTGTTTAAATCAAGCACTTTCACCCAAACAACTTGAGCAATATGCTGTACTTGATAGTACTTCTCAACGAATGATTGAAATGGCACAACAACGTTTGAATCTGTCGGCTCGTGCTTATCATCGTGTTTTACGAGTAGCTCGTACCATTGCCGATTTGGCTCAAAGTGAGATGATCCAAAGTCCTCATCTTACAGAAGCGCTCTCTTATCGAGGCAATCATTCTTAAAATAAAAACAGCGGATTATGAGTCCGCTTTTTTAATATTTATAGAAGTTATTAATAAGAGAATTTATTACTCCCTATGTATTAATAGAAGTAAAGAGGATGCTATGAAAATTTTGGCTATCTCAGGTAGTGTAAGAAAAGAATCTACAAATACTGCTCTATTAAGAGCAATGAAGGATATAGCACCGTCCGACATTGAATTGACAGTTTTTGATCATATTAATAATCTGCCTGTCTTTTCTCCAGATAATGAAGGAGAAAAAACGCCTACTGTAGTGGAAGATTTCATCAAATCTGTTTCTGATGCAGATGGCATTATCATCTCAAGTCCAGAATATATCCGTTGTATTCCAGGTGGTCTCAAGAATGCAATTGATTGGATGGTTTCCCGTACCGAAATTATAGATATACCTATTGTCCTGGTTCATGCATCTAGCCGCGGCGACGACATGCTAGTTTCTTTAAGAAGAGTATTGTCGACTGTTAGTAGCAATTTCTTTGAAGATTTATTTTTAAGGATTTCTCTCATCGGCAAATCTCCTGAACAAATTAGCGAGATGCTACAAACCGAAAAATATAAGTCACAAATTACTCCCTTTCTGCTTACCTTTGTCTCAGAGATTCAAAAATGTAGAAATGAATTAGAGTGAACTTTCTTAAAATAAAAGAGCGGATTATGAGTTCACTGTTCTTTTATTAAGAATCTCATTTAGCTTCTCGATTAAAGCAGTGATTTCTTTCTCCGATAAAGCTGCAAAACCAAAGCGGATACTACAATTAGGATATTCTTCCTGTTTAAACCTATGCTCTGTATCAATGTTAAGTTCTTTTAATTTTATAAGCTGATCTTGAGTAAATGGTTTCTGGAATTTCACCCACAAAGCCATTCCACCTGCGGGTGGCTGTATCTGAACACTCTCTGCAAAAATTCGATTGAACTCAACTAAGGCATGGTCACGGCGTAGTTGATATATTTTTTTCATTTTACGGATATGCCGCTTGATTTCCCCTCGCTGCATTAAATCTGCTAAAGCAAGTTCCGTAATGTTATTGCCTTGCCGATCAATCAATAGAATATCTTCTGTAATCGATTGAATGATTATTGACGATGCCACGACGTATCCCAAGCGAATACCGGGTGCAAAGACCTTTGATAATGAACCCACATGAATGACTAACTCAGAATGAGGCAAACTTGCTAAGGGTGGCATAGGCCGGCTGTCATAATGGAATTCGTGGTCATAATCATCTTCAATAATATAAAAGCCCCATTTTTTTGAAAGCTCTAAGAGTTGAAGACGGCGAGACATGGTCATGGTGACAGTTGTAGGATATTGATGATGCGGAGTTGTATAAATGGCAGCTACAGAATGCTCTTGTAAAATCCGTTCTAAATCTTCAATGACAATACCTTGTTCATCTAATTTAACAGAAATAACTTGAAAACCATTTGATTGAAATGCTTTAAAAGCAGATGGATAATATAATTCCTCAACAACGATAATGCCCTGCCGATTAGGTAATGCTCGAGAGGCAAGAAAAATTCCCATCTGGCTACCACGTACAATACAAATCTCATCTTCAGCAACATTCATAAAACGTTCCATTGACAACATTTGTTGTAACGCCTGTCTTAGCTCAACCATCCCTCGTGGGTCACCATATCCTATGTACTGGTTTTGCGTAATTTTAATCAGTGCATGCCGGTATGCCCGCGAAAATAGTTCGTAAGGAATAAGCCTCGGATCTGGCACACCATCGTTATGTGGGCGTTGAATCACTTCTTGAGTGATTGGTTTATCATTAACTGTTCGCTCAGATACTGGCTCTATTTGAAGCTGTTTTTCCGGCAAAATATCCGCCACAAATGTGCCTTTTCGGGGACGGGTCACAAGCCATCCTTGTGCTTCTAATTCTTCATAGACTGCTTGTACAGTTTTTCGATTAATTCCTAGTTCTTTTGACAAGCTACGAGACCCGGGCAGCATCGTCCCCTGCACTAAACGGCCACTTAAAATTTCCTGACTAATCAAGTTAGTCAGTTTTAGAAATACCGTTTTTTCTTCTCTTTCATCGATACGAAAATGTACTTGCCAAGGTCTTAGCATATTCGCCCCATCTGGACCATATAACTTATAAAAACTGGATGTATTGATTCATCCAGCTATTTTCTATTCTGCCTTCACCTACTTAATTTGGTCAACTGGACTGGAGAAGAGATGAAGACTGCTTCTGTAAACAAACAAGACCTGATGCAACACGCACAGCAAGACATGCAAAAGTGGATTAGCGACTCAGATTTAACTGATCGTCAAAAGCTTGCACTCACTTGCCGTATTTTATTTGACCATGGCCATGATGCTGGTTTAGCAGGCCAAATTACCTGCCGTAGTGAAAATAAAGAGTCCTTTATTACCCAACGTTTTGGTTTAGGTTTTGATGAAATTACTGCCTCAAATTTACTTGAGGTGAATCAAGATTTAGAACCCATCAATCAAGAAGGAATGGCAAACCCAGCCAATCGTTTTCACACATGGATTTATAGAGAACACCCAGAGGTGAATTGCATTATCCATACGCATCCGACTCATGTAGCGGCTCTATCGATGCTACAGGTTCCACTTATGGTTTCCCAAATGGACGTTTGCGCACTTTACGAAGACTGCTCATTTGTAGGTCATTGGCCAGGTGTCCCTGTAGGTAATGAAGAAGGTATTTTGATTTCTTCTGCGCTGGGTAAAAACCGCGCTGTTTTGTTGTCTCATCATGGTCAACTGGTTACAGGAAAAACCATTGAAGAAGCCTGCAACTTGGCTCTTTTAATTGAACGAGCAGCTCAACTGCAACTGCTAGCCATGTCTGCCGGACAAATCCAGCCCATCCCCCATGCTTTAGCAACAGAAGCTCATGATTGGGTGTCTACCGATAAACGCAACAAAGTGAACTTTACCTACTACGCACGTAAAGCTTTGAAAAAACATTCTGGCTGTATTTAAAAAGAGATTTCCACCATGAAACTAAACGGCATTATTGGCTACCCTGTTACCCCATTTTCTGATGACAACACCATTAATCTTCCTGTTTTAAAACAGATGCTGGATTTGCTTATTGAAAACGGCTGCGATGCGATTGCGCCTTTAGGCAGTACAGGTGAAAGCGCTTATCTTGAATGGGATGAATGGTGCTTAGTCGCGCAAACTTCAATTGAAAGTATTAATAAACGCGTGCCTGTCATTATTGGAATTTCAGAACTCACGACTGATCAAGCCATTAAAAAAGCCCAAATCGCTCAAAGCTACGGTGCAGATGCACTCATGGTGATTCCTATATCTTATTGGAAGCTAACAGACCAAGAGATTTTTGAATATTATCAATCAATTGCCCAAGAAACCACACTACCAATTATGATTTATAACAACCCCGCGACTAGCGGTGTTGATATGTCTCCAGAGTTAATTGTGCGTATGTTTAATAGCAGTGCAAATATTACGATGGTGAAAGAAAGTAGCGGTGATATTCAGCGCATGCATAAAATTTATGAGCTATCAAAAGGAGAACTCCCTTTTTATAACGGGTGTAACCCTCTAGCTTTAGAAGCTTTATGTGCGGGAGCAAGCGGTTGGTGTACAGCAGCACCGAACCTGTTAGGTCAGCGACCTCAACAGCTTATTGAACATGTGAAAAATGGTGAATTGGAACAGGCCCAGAATTCATTTTATCAGCAACTTCCTCTACTACGCTTTATTGTAAATGGTGGTTTACCTAAAACGATTAAAGCTGGTTTACAACTAAAAGGTGTCTCTGCGGGCTTACCACGAAAGCCATTATCTAAAGCTACGGATATTGAGCTTAACCAGTTAAAACAGCTACTTTCTGAAATAGAAAACTAATAAAAAAGCGGGTTACTCACCCGCTTTTTTAAAACTCAAACTTAGAATGTTTTAGTTAAACTAAACACCAAGCCCGTGTCATAAGGTTTCTTACCAGCATCAGTCATACCAGAAGTACTAATGTCTGTACCAACAACATCTAGCTCAGCAACAATACCCAAGATGTTATAATTCACACCAACTTTATAATCGATATAGCTATCGTCTTCACCTGGCCCACCCGCAACTACAAGTAAAGAGTCTTTGTTTTTGAGTTTGTTATAACCAACTGAAGCAAGTCCAGTAAATCCTGTGTCTGCAATTGGTGCTGAATAACCGACGTTGAAATACCAGAACTCATCAGAGTGGCCCCAGTAATCATCTGAATAGCTTACGCCCACACTAAGTGCATCACCTTTAAATAAAGAGTCTGCAAACGTTAATTTTCCGTAAAATTCGGTGAAGTCGAAGCCAGTATCACCATTGTATGGGTTAGTAAATTTTGAGTCAGAACCAATGTATCCATAATGAATTACACCCACATCATAAGTTGGTGCAAGCGTATCAGACAATTTTAATGTATTTGTATAACCTAAAGAGATATCGGTTTCAGTTGAAACGCCAGGTGTATTAAAGTCTACGCTTGACCCCCAAAGCGCAACATAAGCACCTGACTTATGAGAAAAAGTGAACCCACCTTGAATAGCTGGGTTATTTGACGATTGGGTAACACCACGGAAACGGTAGTCTGTGGTCGCTGCCACACTACCTGTTGCCGTGATTCCATAAAAAGATGGAGCATCTTCAGCCATAGCCATAGTTGACCCTGCTGCAAAGATACCAAGAGTTACTGCCTTAAGTGCAAATTTCATCATTTTGATCTCCCCCACAATGAACGCACGATTTATAGGAATTAAACAAATTGTGTTACTTGAGCTTTAGCAATTGCTGTGCCAAGTACAAATTTGCTATCAGTGCTCTTCATTAATTTTGAGATCAAACTCACTTTATTATAAAATTGTTGTGTAATTTTTATAAAAATATACCTATAAAAAACATAGTGATAAAATAAAATTCTTATACAAGAAAAAATACTAAACATACGAAAACCCCTTATCGGAAATTAATGAGCGAGGTGAGAAGTATTCATTTGTTGCACATAAATTTTCTATTTAATCTTAGAGGCGAGATATAAAAAGTATGTAAATTTCTGAAGGACAGTGCTTGTAATGATCTGTGATTGCGCATTTCTACTCATTGAATTTGTTTATTTATTACTTGTTTAAAGTAGATGTACTATTTTGGGTCTTTTTTAAGCAATAATATGGATAAAAAGAGTAGTGCACAAAATACAAGCAATGTTTTGCACTAAATTTAATCAACATAAACATATTTTGTTATCCGCCTGTAGTGATCTATTTTTGTACACTCCATTTTTAAAATAACGTTATATAGTAACAATTTAAAAGGTATAAAAATAAAAGTGACGAAAAAAGAAACTTAAAATGAGATTAAAAAGTAAACATATCCAACAAAAAAGAGTAAAAAATGAACACAAGAATCAACTATTTTTTTAACTTTAAATACAAAATAAATGGTAAAAATCCACTAAAAATTAAATTACTTTTTTTATTTTAAACAACAAATTAAGTATAAAAGACGAATTATAAATTTATTAAATAACCCCTACCACATTAATCAAATCCTGCATAGCATATATAAAATAAAATGAACAAAAATATATCTTTTTTACAGATTACTTATACAATTGATGGAAATCCTAGGCCCTGAACAATAACAAGGCACAGGATTTATCGTTTTTATGAGGTTCTTTAAATATGCTAAAAGCACAAAAACTTACATTAGCAGTTCTCATTTCTGCGGCAATAATTTCCTCAGCTCAGGCAAGCGAGCAAAGTGAGGCAAAAGGATTTGTTGAAGATGCGAACGGTTCTATTCTCTTCCGTACAGGTTACATCAGCCGTGACAAAAAACAGGGCGCAAAAGATACTAGCTCATTTGCTCAATCAGCAATTGTAAGTATTGAATCTGGCTTTACCCCTGGTATTGTTGGTTTCGGTGTTGGCGCTGTGGGTGATGGTTCATTTAAGATCGGTGAAAATAAAAATGCCGGTAACCAAATGATCCCATTACATAATGATGGCTCCGCTTATGATCACTGGGCTCGTGGTGGTGGTAGCGTTAAAGCACGTTTCTCGAATACAACAGTACGTTACGGTACTCAAGTACTCGACCTACCTGTTCTTGCAAGTA
Source organism: Acinetobacter sp. 742879 (assembly GCF_000588535.1). Taxonomy (NCBI): domain Bacteria; kingdom Pseudomonadati; phylum Pseudomonadota; class Gammaproteobacteria; order Moraxellales; family Moraxellaceae; genus Acinetobacter; species Acinetobacter sp. 742879. Next base: position 64,895 of record NZ_JFYC01000015.1, read on the forward strand.
ATACTGGACGTATGGTTCCTGAATACTTTACAGGTACTTTATTAACTAGCCATGAAATCAAAAACCTTGAATTGGTTGCTGGTAAATTTACTAAAGACCAAATGTCTGATCAAATCAATACCGATGCTGACGTAAATGGTAATGGTCTTGATCGTGCAATTGTTTGGGGTGCTAAATACAAGTTTGATGATAATTTAAATGCATCTTACTATGGTTTAGACAGCAAAAATGCACTTGAACGTCATTATATAAATGTGAACTTTAAACAGCCATTGGCTAATGACAGTTCATTAACTTATGATTTCAGTGGTTATCATACTAAGTTTGATGAAAATGCTATTACATATTCAGAAACTACTGATGAAAAATCTAACCGTAAAAACAATATTTGGGCAATTTCAGGAACTTATGCAACCGGCCCACATAGTGTGATGTTAGCATACCAACAAAACAGTGGTAATGTCGGTTATGACTATGGTCAAAATGCTGATGGCTTCCAAAGTATCTATTTACCGAACTCTTACATGTCAGACTTCATCGGTAACGATGAAAAATCTGCACAAATTCAGTACAATGTTGATTTTGGTAAGCTAGGTGTATTACCAGGTCTAAACTGGACAACTGCATTTGTATATGGTTGGGACATCAAAGTTAAAAATGTAACTGATGATGCCCAAGAACGTGAGTTCTTTAACCAAGTGAAATATACAGTTCAAAGCGGCTTTGCTAAAGATGCAAGCCTTCGTATTCGTAACTCGTACTATCGTGCAAGCGACTCATACCAAGGTGCTTACATTGGCGACACCAATGAATGGCGTTTATTCCTTGATATTCCTGTGAAATTATTCTAATTCACAAATCTATCAAGCATAAAAAAACCTACGTCTGGCAACAGATGTAGGTTTTTTATTAAGCTCAAAATATCAATTCAGAAATTCTGAGCTTATCAATTAAAGCTTATTTAGCAGCTTCAATTGCTTTTAATACTTCTGCTTTAGCAACATCAGCACCTTCCCAACCACTGATTTTTACCCACTTACCTGGTTCTAAATCTTTATAGTGACTGAAGAAATGCTCAACTTGGCTAATCAATAACGGAGGAAGATCTGTATATTCCTTCACGTCTTTGTAAAGTGGAGATAATTTTTCGTGTGGAACAGCGATTAATTTCGCATCAATACCACCGTCATCTTCCATGTTTAATTTGCCCACTGGACGGCAACGAATTACAGAACCAGCAGCAACAGGATGTGGAGTTACAACAAGTACGTCTAGTGGATCGCCATCTTCAGACAAAGTATTTGGAACATAGCCATAGTTCGCTGGATAGAACATTGCTGTACCCATGAAACGGTCTACAAACAATGCATCAGAATCTTTATCGATTTCATATTTAATTGGTGCTGCATTTGCAGGAATTTCAATGATGACATAGATGTCATTTGGCGCATCTTTACCTGCTGGGATATTGCTGTAACTCATATCAATACTCTTTCGTTATGAAGTCAGATGTAAAATCCACTCGATTATAGCGTGGATATCATCAAAATGATGCCGATTATACAATGGGCACACGCGAAAGTTGATATGAATGATGACAGAATGACACTCAAGTCAGTTTTATCGTGACCACTAACAGAAAGATTGGACACAATATCGATAAGAACCAAACAATCGAGCGTAAAGTTGCCCAGTTACTTAAATAGCAGATGCCATAAATAACTCTTAAAATAATATATGCCCAACCTAATCTCAGAATAAAATATTCCGGAACAACCATATATTCAGCCATTAAAATAGCAGTTAAGAATAAAGGTAGGCTTTCAAAGCTATTTTGTTGTACGGCATTAGCGCGAGCAGCAAGGCCTGTTGTTTTAGCCAAAAAAGCTCTCGGGTTTTGATTATCAACGGGCTGAAAACCACCTGTAAATTTTGCAATTACGGTAAATGCGTATGGCAGCAAACATGCCACTAAAATAATATAGATAATGCCGCTGATGCCCTGCATAGTGCCATCCATCACTGAAAATACTGTTGATCATGCTATCATAACATTGCGTTTTTACCTGAAATTTTATGCAATCACTTGTCATTACTGATTAATAGGGCCATATATGCAACAACCTGATCAAAAAGAATTGTTTGAAGTCTTAGAGAAGCAAAAACAAAATCAACTTCAGGTAGACCGTATATTAAAAATCGTATTTCCTATTGTCGCTTTTTTATTGAGTGTGATTTGTGCAAATCTAAATTGGCAATCGACACTGGGCACCTTTGTTATTTTAACAATTACTTTTATTGCAGTCGGTATTAAACGGCTTCCTTTATGGCATTGGTTAATTGTGATTACCCTATATTGCCTAGCAGATAATTATTTAAGTTATGGTCAGCTCGATTTAACTCATCTGCGTTTGCAATTGGGCACAATGCTAGTTTTTGTTGGGATGGTAGGAATTGGTCGTCCTTACATAGACCGCTGGTTTATGAAGAGCCACAACAAAATGTAAAAACAAAAAAAGCGCCCTAAGTCGCTTTTTTATTAACTTTTTAGGCTGGCTTACGTAAGTCTTTACGTAAGATTTTGCCTACGTTTGATTTAGGTAATTCATCCATAAACTCAACATAACGAGGGCGTTTATAACCTGTTAAGTTTTCTTTAGCAAAGTTCAAAATTTCTTCGGTCGTTAAGCTTTGGTCTTTTTTCACGATAAAGAGTTTTGGCACTTCACCTGATTTTTCATCAGGAACACCAATTGCTGCAACTTCCAATACTTTTGGATGTTTAGCAATAACTTCTTCGATTTCGCTTGGATAAACGTTAAAGCCAGAAACCAAAATCATATCTTTTTTACGGTCTACAATTTTAGTATATCCACGGCTATCCATAACACCGATATCACCCGTACGGAAGAAACCGTCTGCAGTCATGACTTTCGCAGTCTCATCAGGACGCTTCCAATAGCCTTTCATGACTTGAGGACCACGAATAGAGATTTCACCTTGCTCACCTAAGGCAACTTCTTTGCCGTCATCATCTAAAATAGCAACTTCTGTTAAAGGTAATGGAATACCAATTGTGCCGCTAAATTCAGTAGATGCAGGAGGATTTGCAGTCGCTACCGGAGAAGTCTCAGACAAACCATAACCTTCAATAATGGTTGTACCAGTAATCTTCTTCCACGCTTCTGCTGTAGAAGGTAGAACTGCCATACCACCGCCCATCGCCATTTTTAAATTGCTATGGTCAAGTTGTTTAAATTCTTCATTGTTTACTAAAGCATTAAATAATGTATTTACTGCTGGGAAGAATGATGGCTGATATTTACGTAATTCATTAATTACCGCTGGTAAATCACGTGGGTTCGGAATCAAGATATTTGCCTGACCTTTATACATACCGTACATCGCGCAAACCATGAACGCAAAAATATGATAAAGCGGTAGTGCGCAAACAATACGGTCGCCTTTAGCACCATCATTTGCACCAAATTTACTTTGGAAGATACCATCACACTGTAAAAGGTTGGCAACCAAATTAAGATGTGTTAATTCCGCACCTTTTGAAACACCTGTAGTACCACCCGTATATTGAAGCACGGCAGTATCACTTAAAGTTAAATTTGGACGCTTATAATTACTCGGACTTACTTTATTTAATGCTGTATTAAATTTAACGTACCCTGGAATATTCCAAGCAGGAATTTGCTTACGTACTTTACGTAATACGAAATTTACTAATGTACCTTTAAGCGTACCAAGCATATCTCCTACTGTCGCAACCACAACATGCTTCACAGGAGTTTTACCTAAAATGCTTTGGTAAACACTGGCAAAGTTTTCGATAATCACGAGTACTTCTGAACCCGAGTCATTTAATTGATGCTCAAGCTCACGCGCAGTATAAAGTGGGTTTACATTCACTAATACTAAACCTGCACGTAACACAGCTAATGCAACTACAGGATATTGCAATACGTTTGGCATCATCACTGCCACACGAGTTCCCTTTGCTAACCCCAAATTTTGCAAATAGGTCGCGAACTTACGGCTTGCAAGTTCCAACTCGTTAAATGACATCGCTTTATCCATAAAGATAAAGGCATCACGAGAACCAAATTTTTGGAAATTACTCTCAAAAATATCAACAAGAGAGGTATTTTCCGCAGGCAATGCTACTGTTTCTGGAATCCCTGTTTTTTGGTATTCTGCAAACCAAATCTTTTCCATAATGCCATTATCTCCGATTCGTAATCCTTAGTAATAACTGTTATTCAATGCCCCAGCTATTCTTTAGCTTCTTGGTGCCAGAACATATTTAAAACTTATTGGCACATTCATGACACTTTCGAACAAGATTATGAGACAGAAGTTTTGACAATTTGACCCTGTCAAATTTTTTGCATGGAGTACAAATTGCGTACTCCAAATTGCTGTCCTTTTAATCGTTATCCAATACCAATAAGTTCAGTTCATTGCTTGAACTTATTGCCATATATAGCGTATTTATGTTGCCCGACGCTAGCTTTATCTCTGAATCAACAGTTTATTTGCTTTTTGATATCCACGTGGTAAGAGGTGACCTTTTGAAGCTCGTTTACCCATGTATTTCTGTAGATCATCACCTTTTAATTTTAGATGTTGTTGACCTGCAACCACCTGAATTATTTCATCTAAGTTCAGGGTTGTCATGGATAAAATCTGCTCTTTCGCTTCAAGTTGTATCAACTTATTACCTTTACCCTTATTTAAATTTGGCAGTTCTAATAAATCAATAATCAGGAGTCGACCTGCTGAGCTGAGTACAGCCAAATGTGTCATGTTTTGGGCAGATATTAACGGTAGTGCTTTTGACTTTTCAGGTACCGACAAGAAGCTTTTCCCTGCCTTAGCATTGGTATCTAACTGTTTGACTTGAGTTTTAAAACCATAACCTGATGAGCTAGCAGCAATAAGTTCTGACTCTTCATCATCTAAATAGACCTGAATAAACGCAACTCCACTTGCAGGAGCAAGTTTTGAACTTAATGGCTCGCCTAAACCTCTTGCTGATGGCAAACTGCTAATAGGCAAGGCATAACTACGCCCTGTCTCATCAAGGAAATAAATTCGTTGATTGGTTTTGCCCACCGCATGACTTAAATATTGGTCACCAGCACGATAGTTTAAATTCTCTGCATCAACATCCGCACCTTTTGCAGCACGAATCCATCCCGCTTCAGATAAAACCACCGTTACTGCTTCAGCCGGCATTAAATCTTGTTCTCTAATTTGAACAGCTTCAGCACGTGCAACAATTGGAGAACGGCGTTCGTCACCAAACTTTTTCGCGTCTTCTTTTAATTCGCCAATAATCAGGTTTTTTAAAGATTCTGGGTTTTCTAATTGTTCACGAATAATCGCTGCTTTTGCTGAGAGCTCATCCTGTTCTTGACGGATTTCCATCTCTTCAAGTTTTGCTAAATGGCGTAACTTGAGTTCTAAAATTGCTTCTGCTTGTATCTCATCAATTTTGAAATGATCCATCAATACAGGTTTAGGCTGATCTTCTTCACGAATAATACGAATAACTGTATCAATATCGAGATAAGCAATTAAAAGGCCTGCCAAAATATGTAGGCGTTTTTCAATTCGGTTTAAATGATATTCCAAACGGCGAGTAACCGTTTTTTTACGGATCTCAATCCACTCAAGCAAGATACGTCGAATCGACTTAACCTGAGGACGACCGTCCTCACCAATCATGTTTAAATTAACACGGTAGCTTGATTCTAAATCGGTAGTCGCAAATAAGTGGCTCATCACCGCTTCAGCATCAATACGGTTAGAACGAAGTACAATCACGAGTCGTGTTGGGTTTTCATGATCCGACTCGTCACGCACATCCACCACTAATGGTAGCTTTTTGGCCTGCATTTGGTCGGCAATTTGAGTGATCACCTTAGAACCCGATACTTGATACGGCAATTCGGTAATCACGATTTCATTTTTTTCGATGGTATAAACCGCTCGCATGCGGTAACTACCACGTCCAGTCGTCTGGATTTTGAGTAATTCTTCTGGCGGAGTAATAATTTCAGCTTTGGTTGGTAAATCTGGCGCTGGAATATATTCAGCCAATTTCTCGTCTGATGTTTGCGGATTACGAATTAAGGCAATTGTTCCTTTAATCACTTCACGCAAATTATGTGGTGGAATATCAGTCGCCATACCAACGGCAATACCGGTTGTACCATTCAGCAGAATATTAGGAACTCGTGCTGGCAAAGTAATCGGTTCTTTTAATGAACCATCAAAGTTATCTTGCCATTCACTCGTGCCTTGTCCTAACTCACTTAGTAATAACTCACTGTAGGCAGAAAGTTTTGCCTCGGTATAACGCATCGCAGCAAAGGATTTAGGGTCATCTGGTGAACCCCAGTTCCCTTGACCTTCAATTAAAGGATAACGATAACTAAATGGCTGAGCCATCAACACCATGGCTTCATAACATGCTGAATCACCATGCGGATGATATTTACCTAGTACGTCACCTACAGTACGGGCCGATTTTTTTGGCTTACCACTGCTTTTTAAGCCCAACTCGCTCATGGCGTAGACAATACGGCGCTGTACAGGTTTTAAGCCATCACTGATATGTGGCAATGCACGGTCCATGATGACGTACATGGCATAATTCAGGTAAGCCTGTTCAGTAAATTCGGCTACAGAGCGGTTTTCTGTCGCTTGATGCGCAAGGCTGGTCATAGTCAGCTTATCTTCCAAATCAGTCGTTATTTTAAATGAGTCTTATGCTAAGTGGGCTATGTTACAGACACAAGAGGGACTCTGTCACCTGAGCGTCAAATTATGTCTCATCTCTCTATATTTTTAGTTACTTGCTATAAAGTTAGGCAAAACTAGAGGCCTATCGACTCTAGTCTTTTACCTTGTGTTTCTTCACCTAATATTAAAATTACAGCTGCAACCAAAAGTAAAACAATAGTAAACATTATAAAAACATGGCTAAACCCATTTTTGGAAACCATCATATGAGTGACGACTATCGGCGCCAAAATTCCACCTAAACGGCCCATTGCCGATGCCCAGCCCGAACCAAAAGCCCGAATGTTGGCTGGATATTGCTCTGGTGTATAGGTATATAACACTCCCCATGCACCCAAATTAAAGAAGGACATGAGACAACCCCAAAACATAATGCTATTTACACTATCGGCTTGTCCAAAGAAATATGCAGACAAGGCACAAAAACCGATAAATGCAGCGAGTGTAATTTTTCTACCCAATCGCTCTACAAACCATGCCGCTGCCAAGTAGCCTGGTAGCTGCGCCAAAATCATAAGCAAAACATATTCAAAAGATTTAACGATGTCATAGCCCTGTTTCACTAATAAACTTGGCAGCCACGTAAAGATACCGTAGTAGGAATATACAATTCCAAACCAGATGAGCCAAAGCATTAAGCTTCTGCGAGCAAATTGACCACTCCAAAGTTGTTTAAAAGAGACTTTTTGTCGCATGGCTACAGGCACGACTTCAATGTGGTGAACAATTTGAACGCCTGCTTGAGCTTCTAATTTTTGAACCAATGCATGTGCTTCTTCAACACGTCCACGGTTAATCAGGTAAGGTATGGATTCAGGGAGTTTTTTCCAAATGACTAAAATATAAATCAGTGGGAGGCCACCCATAAGGAATGCAATGTGCCAACCAAATTTAGGAATAATAAAATAAGAAATGAGTGCAGCAACTAACCAGCCCAAACCCCAAAAACTTTCGAGTAGAACGATAAAACGACCACGTACATGCGCAGGTATGTATTCGCTCACCAATGTCACTGCAACGGGTAACTGTCCACCAAGCCCAAGACCAACAATAAAACGGAAAATTAATAACCACTTTAAGTCTGGAGCAAAAGCACATAAGGCAGTGGCAATGCTATAGATCGCCATGGTCACTGCAAATATTGTCTTTCGGCCAAAGCGGTCTGCTAAAGCTCCCGAACAAACAGCTCCAATAGCCATTCCTACAAAACCGATACTCACAATCCAACCGCTTTCGGCTGGTGTTAATGCCCAGTCTTTAACAAGCGTTGTCATAATAAAAGCAATGATCCCTGTGTCCATCGCATCAAACATCCAACCTAAACCAACCACCCACAGTAATGTGTAGTGAAATTTGCCAATTGGAAGATTTTGTATACGTGAAACCAGATCCATAGGAAAAACTCTACTGGAAAAAATAAGTGAGCAAGACAATATATTTAATTGTTATATCATGCTCACATCGAATTCTGCATGATTAATGTTCGTCAGTTGAAGAAGCCGATTCTGCATCATCATCTTTATAAATAAATTTAGGCATTTCTAAGCCAAAATAGATCGCAATCAGACGTAAGGTAAAGCCAAAAATTAAAGTTGAAATAACGGTTAACTCTAGGCTTAATCCTAAATCCTGACAAACCCAGTAACAGATGACTGCTACAAAAGAGATACTCGCATAGAGTTCACGGCGGAAAACGAACGGGACATCGTTACATAAAATATCACGTAAAATACCACCAGATACTCCAGTCAACACTCCAGCTACTGCCGAGACGACAAAACCATGTCCCATTTGTAAGGCAATCTGGCAACCAATGATCGTAAAACCAATCAAGCCTAAAGCATCGAGCACCAAAAAGATGTTATGTAAATGACGCATCCATTTGGCAATAATAATCGTGACAAATGCAGCACAGCATGTCAGAACCAAGTACTCAGGATGTTTTACCCAAGTTAAAGGATAGTGACCAAGCAATACATCTCGCACCGAACCACCACCTAAAGCAGTTACACAGGCAATCAGTACGACACCGAACCAGTCCATACTCCGTCGACCAGCAGACAATGCGCCTGTCATAGCTTCTGCAGTAATCGCAATAATATAAATAACGGTGAGTAACATCGCCCTTTCCCTCAGGCCAAACAGTGAGCGTATTTTAAGATAAACTTACAGAAATTGTGCACAGCATTGCTTAAATTTTTTTCCTGAACCACATATACAAGGTTGTTTCATGGTGACCTGCATATCGACCGTTGGGTCGAGGAAAAACCATTTTTGCTGGTGATAAACAAAATGTGAAACCTCGTGGTGAATTTGGGCTTTTTGCCCATCATGATAATGAGCCTTGAACTCAACCTGTGCATGAGTTTTATCTAATTTTTCGTTGGCATTAACCACCTCTAAACCCAACCATTGATTTTGTTTGCTCCACTCTGCAATGCTATCTTTATGAAGTGCTGTTTGCTGACCTAAAGCAGTCGTTTGCACAATATAATCAATTTGCTGTAATGCAAAAGCGCTATAACGTGAACGCATAAGCTGCTCTGCCGTTAGTGCTTTGGCTGTGCCTAAATGTAAAGGCTCACAACATTGGGTATAGCTGCCTTTTCCACATGGACAAGTTTGTTGGGTCATTTGGTGTTTCTCAAATAAAAAATAGCTCAGAGTTGAGCTATTTTATGATGTTTCTAGACTTAAAACGTCATTTAATCTTTTGATTCATCTTGCTCGATAGAAACAATATGAACTTTCTCAATTTTATGACCTTCCATCGTAATCACTTCAAAGCGATAACCGTCTGCCTCAACAGCTTCACCATTTTCCGGTAAACGGCCTAAATGGAATAACAAGTAGCCCGATAAAGTTGAATACTGTTCACTTTCGTCAACGAGATCACGACCTAATAAAAGTGATACATGGCGAATATCAGTTGAGCCTTCAAGCATTAATGAACCATCTGCCAAGCTTTCAGCAGCAGCGTCTAACTCATCTTCATCTGGGAATTCACCAGCAATCGCTTCTAAAATATCAATTGGTGTTGCGATACCTTCGATGGAACCATATTCATTTAATACGATAGCCATTTGTAAAGGTGCTTGACGCAATTGCTCCATCACCATAAGCACTTGAGCATTTTCATGCACAATCACAGGTTCACGTAGATGCTTTTGGAAATCAATTACACCTGTCTCAATAAAGTTATTTAAAACTTTATGCGTAAGCGCGATACCTTCAATATTATCAAGCTCACCACGTGCAACGATCAAACGAGAATGTGTCATTGACATTAAACGTTCTTTTAAAACTTCAGGTTCATCGTCTAAGTCAATCCACTCAAGTTCAGGGCGTGGAGTCATAACAGATTTTACAGGACGCTCTGATAAACCAAGCACACCTTGTACAAGCACACTGTGATAAGCGCCATTTTCTTCGTCAAAAACTTCATCTGCAAAAGCTTGCGTCGCTAATACATCCTCTTTATCAGAAGATTGAGTATCTGAAGAACTATTATTTTTACTGCCTAACATACGTAAAACCGCAGAGGCACTACGATAACGCAAGTCTGTAGTGGTAACTAGCTTTTCCTGATTGCGACGCATGCTCTGATTGATAACTTCTACCAAAACCGAGAAGCCAATTGCAGCATATAAATAGCCCTTCGGAATATGGAAACCAAAGCCTTCCACCACCAAAGAGAAACCGATCATCATCAAGAAGCCAAGACATAGAATGACAACTGTTGGATGTTTATTGACAAAATCCATGAGTGGTTTTGATGCCCACAACATGATTCCGACAGCAATAACAACCGCAACCATCATGACTGACAGCTCTTTCACCATACCTACAGCTGTAATCACACTGTCTAACGAGAATACAGCATCAAGCACAACAATCTGGACAATAACCATCCAGAATGCAGCATGAACAGGATTATCTTCTTTATGAAGTTGTTTCCCTTCCATCCGTTCATGCAATTCCATGGTGCCTTTAAATAATAAGAACACACCACCGAATAACAAAATCAAATCACGACCAGAGAATGGATGATCAAAAATATGGAAGAGTGGCTCAGTCAGTGTCACGACCCAAGCAATCGAGGCTAAGAGTACAAGGCGCATTCCTAATGCGAGTACCAAACCGACTATACGTGCTTTAGCTCGTTGCTCAGGCGGCAATTTCTCAGCCAAAATCGCGATAAAAACGAGGTTATCGATCCCCAATACAATTTCAAGAACGATTAAAGTTGCTAAACCCACCCAAGCAGAGGGATCAGACATCCATTCAAAGATCATTGATCCTGCTCCTGTGTTGTTTGGATTTTATCTTTATTTGGCAACACAACAGGCGCGCCTATACAAAGGGGGGAAAATGTTTTTTTAAGACAAGAAATTAAAACGGAGCGACTACAACCACTACCCATATTTGTTCATATGTTGTTAAACGATTTTTTAGTATAGGCAAGATTTAACATAAATTCATCATTTTTATTTGTTCATGACCAGCATTCACCAAACCCATACAAAACATGAATCTTTCCTATAAATCTGCTTATAAAGTTGTCATATCTTTTGCTTACTGTAGACAAGAAATATGAACGTGATAAGGTAAAAATAAAACAATGAATAGCGTATTAACAATGGCAGTAAATGATTTACCAATAACAGCTGTAAAAACAAAACAACCTCTTATTGCATTATATTGTGGTTCACGTGCAGGAAATAACCCAATCTACCGAGAAAAAGCAATTGAACTTGCTCATGGAATCGCTGAACAAGGCTTTGGATTAGTCTATGGCGGTGCCAGTATTGGCTTAATGGGACAAGTCGCAGAGAGTGTTCTCGCAAACGGCGGAGAAGCTGTGGGTGTGATCCCTGAATTTATGCTTGATTATGAAGTCGCACATGCAGGCCTAACTGAATTACATGTCGTAGAAACCATGCATGAACGTAAAGCCATGATGGCAGAACGTGCAAGTGCATTTATTGCGTTGCCGGGTGGTTTAGGAACATTTGAAGAAATATTGGAAATAGCCACTTGGGGCCAACTCAACCAACATCAAAAGCCCATGATTTTATATAACGTAAATGGCTTTTATAACGCACTTATTGCCCAATTAGACCATGCAGTTCAAGAAGGTTTCCTTCCCCTTCAACATCGAGCTAAATTAATTGTATGTGATGATGTTGATCAAATTTATAACGTCATTAAAAACTTAAAAATGCCAAAAAGATTTGTTGTCTAGTTGTCCACCTACTCTCCATAAAAAAAGCGGTTCTGCCGCTTTTTTTGTTTTAACTATTTTCACCTCTACCTTCAAAAGAACTTAGATTTAGTAAAGGGGTATTCAACATTGGCTTACTTCTTTTAAATTCAATTTGTTTTACACTAGACCAAAACGTTAATTTTCAAATGTTATGAATGCCACGCCGACTCACCAAGCCTTGCAACCCGAATATCGCTTACTCGTTCTTTTGGTTTCCATTGGCTTTTTTATGCAGGCCTTGGACACAACCATTGTAAATACCGCGATTCCTGCAATGGCTCATCATCTAAATGAAGATCCTTTACGCATGCACAGTGTAGTGGTGGCCTATGTATTATCGGTTGCTGCCTGTATTCCTCTAAGTGGATGGTTAGCAGACCGCTTTGGTGTTAGAAATATTTTCTTGTCGGCAATCGTAATTTTTACTCTGGCTTCTTTAGGTTGTGGTCTTTCTCAGAGTCTCAATCAGCTGTTATTTTTCCGGGTCATCCAAGGCATAGGCGGCGCCTTATTACTCCCTGTTGGCCGATTATCACTTTTAAAAATTATTCCTCGAACTCAGTTCTTAGCTGCGATGAGCTTAATGAGCCTTGCGGGTTTACTGGGGCCTTTGGCTGGTCCAACTTTGGGCGGATGGTTGGTTGAAGTTGCAACTTGGCACTGGATTTTTCTCATCAATATTCCTATGGGTATACTTGGCATATTAATGACACTAAAAGTCATGCCAAATGTAAAAGAACCTTCAGTCAAAACATTCGATTTGGGTGGCTTCATCTTATTAGTCGTGGCCATGATTGGATGGTCTTTAGGGATCGAACACCTAGCCTCACCTGAATATTCAAAATGGTTTAGCATTTCATTATTAGTCGTCGGAATAATAGCAACACTATGGTATGCCTATCATTCACATACTCATCAAAATGCGTTATTTCGTAGCCGACTCTTTAGAAACAAAATTTATGCGATTGGTATTTTAGGTAACTTCTTTGCCCGCTTTGGAGGTAATGCTTTGCCTTTTGTTTTACCACTCATGCTACAAGTTGCTTTTGGTTTTGAACCCTTTATTGCAGGTTTAATGATGATTCCCTTAGTCTTAGGCTCATTATTTTCAAAGCCAATTGTCAGACCTATTATTCAAAAAATTGGCTACCGACGTTTTTTACTCATTAACACAACATTAGTTGGGCTATGTATTGCCTCTTTTGCAATCATGACCGTCGATACTCCAACTTGGTTTAGAGCCTTGCACTTTTTCTTGTTTGGCACATTAAATTCACTGCAATTTGTTGGCATGAATACATTAACCTTGAAAGACTTGCCTCAACAAGATGCGAGTAGCGGTAATAGTTTCTTGTCGATGATCATGATGCTATCAATGAGTATTGGTGTGGCGCTAGCAGGTACCCTCATTAATATTTTTACTAATTATTATGGTGCAGACCACGTGACAACAGCGTTTCATGTCACTCTCATTTGTCTCGGTTGTATCAATGTCATTACTGCTTTTATTTTCTGGCAAATTCCAAAGGATACGTCTGTATAAGCGGTTGCATTTTTAGCATGGTTTCTCGCTCGCGAATCACGCTATGATGTCGACTTCAAATTTTAACGAGTTTTGAATGAGCAAACTGGCTAAAACTTTTTTCACATCACGGCACAATACTCTAATCGGAATTGGCTTAGTTTGTGTTATGGGAGTCTTAGCTTATTTTGGTCTGTTCTATCAACAAAAAGCTGTTGCGCAGGATTATCCGGTGCAAGGGTTCGATGTTTCTCATCATCAAGGTGATATTAACTGGAAAAAAATATCACCGGAAAAATTCCAATTCGTCTATTTAAAAGCGACTGAAGGCGGCGATTACAAAGATTCAAAATTTCAGGAAAACTGGCTCAAGGCACGTGAACATGGTTTTCATGTAGGCGCTTATCACTTTTATCGTCTATGCCGTGATGGTAAAACGCAAGCAGATAACTTTATTTCGGCTGTACCCAACAAAGCCGATGCCCTTCCTCCTGTTGTCGATCTAGAATATGACGGTAACTGTATTAATGCGCACACCAAAGAACAATTACTTAAAGAAATAGGCATCATGCATGACCGCCTAAAACAGCATTATGGCAAACAGCCTATCTTTTATATTTCCAAAACTTTTTACCACATTGTATTAATAGGAAGTTTCCCTGATACACCGCTTTGGGTCAGAGATTACGAAGGAAAACCTGAGCTAAAAGACAAAAGAAAATGGCTCTTTTGGCAGCATAGTAATCAGGGTAAAATTGAAGGAATCACAAAGTCTGTAGATCTCAATGTTTACGAGGGATCTGTCAAACAATGGCATCATTTTTTACAGCAGCAAGGCATCGTGAAAGCACAATAATATGCGCAAAATCATTCATATCGATATGGATGCCTTCTATGCATCGGTCGAATTGCGAGAGCGTCCTGATCTAAAGCATCTTCCCGTCGTTATTTCTTCGCATCATCCGCGAGCTGTGATTGCTGCTGCCTCCTACCCTGCCCGTGAATTTGGTTTGCGTTCTGCCATGTCGATGAGTCAGGCAAGAAAACTATGTCCTCAAGTTGTCATTATTGAACCAAATTTTGAAAAATACCGTACGGTTTCCGCTCAAATTCACTCGATCTTTCAGCAATATACGCTACTTATTGAGCCTTTATCTTTAGATGAAGCTTATTTGGATGTCACTGAAAACCTAAAACAGATTGCAAGTGCAACTGAAGTTGCTATGCACATTCGAGAAGATATTTTTAGATTAACTGGGCTTACTGCATCGGCTGGGGTAGCACCGAATAAGGTTTTTGCAAAAATTGCTTCCGACTGGAATAAACCGAATGGTTTATGTGTAATCAAACCTTCGCAAGTTGCTACTTTTATTCAAGACCTTCCGCTTAAAAAGATTCCTGGTGTAGGCAAAGTCACTCAAGAAAAATTACAACAGCTTCAGCTACATACCTTAGGTGATTTACAGAAAATTGAAGAAGCTGTTTTGGTTCACCACTTCGGTAAATATGGACAACAACTCTATCTATATGCTCAGGGCATTGACCATAGACCTGTTCAAGCTGAAAGAGCTCGCCAACAAATTTCGAAAGAGACCACTTTTGACAGTGATTTTACTTTGGCTCAATGTCAGCCCTATTGGCAGGGATTAGCTGAAAAAGTGTGGCAAACACTAGAGAAAAAACAACTCAATGCACGTGGTGTGAATATCAAACTTAAACTCAAGAATTTTCAGACTTTACAACATAGTAAAAGCTTTAAAAGACCGATCCAGTCGCTACAGGACTTAATCCAAGTTTTATTTTTATTATTAAATGAAATGCAGATTCCCGAACATTTCCAGTTTCGCTTGATTGGTATAGGCGTTTATCAATTACAGACCCAAGCTGATGACTTCCAGCTTAACCTCTGGTAATTGACTAATTTTCACTCAAAAGAGCAACTTTTAAACAAAATAGACTCCCTTTTACTAAAACTTTAGAGTAACCTAATCCACGCATATTCATTACCCATGTATTTGCAACATGCCAAAGCAACCTTTACTTTCGGCATATCGTCCTGTGATTGGCGTGACGACCAAATCCGAATATTGCAGGGCTCTTCTGATACATGGCTTAATTATTCCTTCCTCACAATAATCTACTGAAATTCTTTTCTACTTGCTTGCACCGACCTAGCAACTCTTCATAAAATCAAAACTATTAAATAAAGCCACTTTAGAGCATTTTTATGACGGTAAAGCGTTTACACGTTACTTCACGCTACTGCGAAGTTGCGATTTCAGGTAATTTGGTACACCTAGCTGGGCAACTCGCAGATGATACAAGCGCAGATGTCACAGGGCAGACTCAACAAACTTTAGATAATATTGACCGTCTATTGGCAGAAGCTGGAACAGATAAAACCCATATTCTTTCTGTCATGATTTTCTTAAAAGATATTGAAAAAGATTATGCAGCTATGAATGCGGTTTGGGATGCATGGATTAGCGAAGGGAACCCACCAGCACGTACATGTGTAGAATCAAAACTCTATGCGCCAGATGTGCTTGTAGAAATGACGGTTGTTGCGGTACTTCCATAATTTTTATAATTATAAATCCAGATAAAATTGAGCAATATCTTGGGTGATATTGCTCAATTTTTTAGTAATTTTAAAATTTTGAATTTCAGCATTTTATTCAAATCTTCTTAAATGAGCTCTCAGATCAATTCTGCTAATGTCGAATTTTTAAGGCTTCACAAAAGCGTTTGACATTCTTTCTAGCTGGGGTGTCGCATGCAAAGTTGCTAATTCTGATTCAGGACTCAATAAGTCTCTTCTTAAGTCATGATAATCAGGCACACTACTATAATGAAGCACACGATAGCCAGCCAATTGTAATAGGCGACGCTCATATTGTTGATGCGCTCGGCGTAAACCGTTTTCCCCTAGAACAACGACTACAATTACCTGATAATTTTGATCAAGCACAACAAAATCAGCTGACATATTTTGATATTTACGACGTGTATGCGCGTATTTTGTAGTTAGAAGTGCATCAAAAGATACATGCGCTAATACGGTAAATTTGGGCAAAACAGTTTGTAGTCTGGTTAAGGTCATTTGCTCATGGCTAGTTAACACTGCACGGCGCTTTAAAGCACTATCATGTTGATGCCTTCGTGACAGACTTTTCACTGCCATAACAACAACCAAAAATAATAATAAGATCGTGATTAAATAATACATGGGCCTAATCCTTTAAGTTTTTTATAATGATTTTGCTAGATCACACTTTGTTTTAATTGATAACGACACAGCCGTTTTTTAAAAGGTTCACTCAGTAATTTCACTTGTAGTTATCAAGCTTGGCTTAATTTTAGCCACCCTCACATTATTTATAATCATAGAATCAATAACAATCAAGTGCAGCTCGTCAGATTTTGGCTATTTATCATTATTCGTTACGTTTTTTGTACTTTAAATCCTCAAAAATCTCATTATACGATTTAAATAGAGTCATAAAAAACAAAACAGGCTCTATTTAAGAGCCCGTTTTATCATTATCCACGAACTTTAGATTTAGGTTTGCTTTTCCCACCAAACGGTCTTTTTTCTCCTGTTTCACGAGGAGGTAAACCAGTATGTTGCGTTAGAACCTGTCCTTTTTGTGGACGCTTTTGATTCGAATGATTATTCGTTTGCTGGTTATTTCGTTTAACCGAATCGCCTGCTGTAGACGAATTTTTCTTACGAGCAGACTTATATTCCCCTTCTGTGCCTTTTGGCTGATAAGTCGGAATTAAATGCTGCTTCGAATTACCAATTAAATCTGCACGCCCCATCTCTTTTAAGGCCTCACGAAGTAATGGCCAGTTGTTTGGATCATGGTAACGCAAGAATGCTTTATGCAGACGACGGCGTTTCTCGCCTTTTACAATATCAACTTTTTCAGTATATCGAGCTACTTTAGCAAGCGGATTTTTACCCGAATAATACATGGTTGTTGCCGTTGCCATTGGTGATGGATAGAAAGTCTGTACCTGATCGGCACGGAAACCATTCTTTTTCAGCCAAATTGCAAGATGCATCATGTCATAATCTGAAGTACCCGGATGCGCAGCAATAAAGTAAGGAATTAAATATTGCTCTTTTCCTGCTTCTTTACTGAAACGGTCAAACATTTGTTTGAAACGATCATACGTACCAATACCCGGTTTCATCATCTTAGATAACGGACCTTGTTCGGTATGTTCAGGAGCAATTTTTAAATAACCACCAACATGATGTTGTACTAGTTCTTTTACATATTCAGGGTTGAGTACCGCAAGGTCATAGCGCAGACCAGAACCAATTAGAATCTTCTTCACACCTTTAATAGCGCGCGCTTTACGGTAAAGCTGTACTAAAGGCGCGTGATCGGTATGTAAGTTTTGACAAACACCGGGATAAACACAAGAAGGTTTACGACAGTTTTTCTCAATTTCAGGATCTTTACAGTGCAAACGGTACATGTTTGCTGTTGGGCCACCTAAATCTGAAATAATGCCTGTGAAGTTTGGTGCCGTATCACGGATTTTTTCAATCTCACGTAAGATCGAATCTTCCGAACGGTTTTGAATAATACGACCTTCATGTTCTGTAATCGAACAGAACGTACAGCCGCCAAAACAGCCACGCATAATGTTGACCGAGAATTTGATCATATCAAATGCAGGGAAACGCGCATCACCATAAGTAGGATGTGGCAAACGTGCATAAGGTAAATCAAACACATAGTCCATTTCCTCAGTAGTTAGAGGAATTGGAGGTGGGTTAATCCACACATCACGCTCACCATGGCGTTGCACCAACGCACGGGCATTACCAGGGTTGGTTTCAAGGTGCAAAATACGGTTTGCATGCGCATAAAGCACTTGGTCATTCGCCACTTCTTCAAAAGAAGGTAAGCGAATAACCGCCAACTCTCGTGGTGGTAATTTGTGTTTAATTGCTTTTGATGGTGCTGGCTTTAATTGAACGATTTGAGTGTCATCATCGAGTTTGTCGCCTTCACGCACAATCGGATTTGCAACAATCTCTTTTTGGAAATTTTGATACTGAGCTAAAGAGTTACCCTTTTCTTTTTCAACCTCACAGCCATCAATATCTTCTGTCATGACATATGGGTTAATAATTGGATCAACACGCCCAACCGTATCTACATCATTACTCGCAACTTCAACAAACTTTGCTTTTGATGCTTTGTTATGTTTATTAATAATAAATGCCGTACCACGAACATCAGTAATCTCGTGGATTTTTTCACCTTTAGCCAAACGATGCATTACATCAATAATGGCACGCTCACCATTACCGTACATGAGCAAATCGGCTTTTGAGTCCATCAAAATCGAACGACGGACTTTATCTGACCAATAATCGTAGTGTGCGATACGGCGTAAACTGCCTTCAATACCACCCAATAACACAGGTACATCAGGGAATGCTTCTCTACAACGTTGGCAATAAACTGTTGCTGCGCGGTCAGGACGTTTATTCGGTTCATTGTTTGGAGAATATGCATCATCCGAACGAATTTTACGATCTGCCGTATAACGGTTAATCATCGAATCCATATTACCTGCGGTTACACCCCAAGCAATCGTTGGCTTACCTAAAACGCGGAAGCTTTCAACATTGGTCCAGTCTGGCTGCGCAATAATTCCGACACGGAAACCTTGTGCCTCAAGCACACGTCCAATCACACCCGATACAAATGATGGGTGGTCGATATAAGCATCACCACAGACTAAAATAAAGTCACACGCATCCCAGCCGAGTTGGTCCATTTCTTCTCGTGACATCGGCAAAAATGGCGCTGGTTCAAAACACGACGCCCAATATTTGTCGTAATCAAACAGCGCTTTGGGCGCAGTCTGCATGGTGTAGGCAGTAGACATGGCTTGCGAATCTCGGCTAGCAAATGGAGGAGAGACATCTAAAGATGAAAGCCGATCATTTTAACATGAATTTCATTCATTTTCCCTGTTTATAAAACATGCGAAAACAACAATATAGAAATTAATTTGATTAAAGTTTATTCAATATTTTATTCTTGTAATAAATACGGCGGAACAAAATCCGCCGCAGTTTAATTTTTTATTTATAGTGCTTAGAACAAAGCTTTTGGCAAACGAATCTGAATAATCTCGTTATCGTCAGCCAGTTTTGCGTTACGTCCTGTCGAACCAGGGAAGTTATTATCATTGAAAACTGTCAGCGTTGTACCATTTTCAATAATCACATCTTCGATCGTCTCAAATGGAAAAGCAAAAACCTGCCCCGTACCAATATCCCCTGCTCTAGCTGTGCCATACAACATATTCGGGTTAGCAATTTTAATTAAATCGACTAAATCTTCACGGCTAACTAGTTGACCTGACTCATTTAATTTAATACGAATTAATTTTTTATAGCCGCCTAAATTATTCTGGGTGGCATCACGTTCAATAATGATCCCTTCTTTATCATTAAAGAGTTGGAAGTCACCAATATTGGTTGCCTTACTGTCTAACTGGAACCAATAATATTTTCCTGTATACGCTTTTTTCTTCACATCAAATTGAGAAATCAATAATTGTCTTTCCGTTTCTCGAATTGATTTAATTGGCTTTTCTATAAGAGAGTAAAGATACTGCCCATCTGGCGAAATCGCCATTCCTTCAAAACCGCCACTTTGTTGAACTAGAGGTTCTACAAAATTAATTTGTGCTTTATTAAACTGATTTTGTGGTGAACGTAATTCTTGAGTCGGATTTAACGGATTTGGCAGAGCAATCGGTGCATCTAATAACACGCCATCTGCTGAGAAATGGAGTAAATATGGACCAAATTCATCTCCAATCCAGTAGGTCCCGTCACTAGTACGCTGCATCGACTCTGGGTCAAAATCAGCGCCCGTTAATAAACGCTCAGGTGTATTACCATTGATGATATTAAATGGAATTAATTTATTCGGATCACGCAATTGGATAAAACTTTGTACAGTAAATTGACCGGTGCCTTTAGTTTTAGTTTTGAAATCAGGCTTTATTTTATAAATACGAAGTAAAAAGTCTGATGAATTATCTTGAGTGCCAAAACCATTATCGGCCATTGCCATATAACTGCCATCTTCATTTTTTAATGCAGCTGAAAAACCTTGTACAGGTTGACCTTTAAATGGAGGATAAATTCCATTTGCACCTTTCACATATGCGCCAGAGTCTGGACCAGCAGCATAAGTTTCTACAGGTAACTTAGCAAAAGAAATTAAGGTTGGTTCGGTAACGTTTTCAGTAGGTGATGTTTGTTCTTGATCATTATCATCATTACATGCCGTCAATCCTAAACTGGCACAGCATAATAATGCGACTAAAGTTTTTTTGCTCATGATTTTATACATTTGGTAAAAAATTAAGCAAATTTAATCAAGCTTATATGAAATTTTTACTTCAAAAAGATGAAATCTTTATGGCGAAAATATGACAAGACTAACTATTTAATACAACCTCAAAAATTCGACCTCTTCGCTAAGAACTGATTAAAGTTTTGTTGGCTGATATTCTCCAGCAATTGCTGCTTTTAAAAATTTTTGGAAAGTTGGACATTCCATATGATTTTCAGCAGGACATACAGCAGCATGTTCTAATCCTTGGCTGATAAAATGCAATCGTTTTGCCATTTGCTCTAACTGTTCAGCTTTATCTTTTAATTTTTGCCGATCAAGTTCAGGCTTACCATCTTGTCCAAACATTGCAGCAATCTCATTTAAAGAAAAACCCGCAGCACGACCTAAAGAGATTAATGCCAGTTGATCAATGACCTGCTTGCCATATTGTCGACGTAAGCCTTGCCGCCCTATCGATTTAATTAATCCCTTCTCTTCATAAAAACGTAGTGTAGCCGTTGTGACTTTTGCCTTTTTAGCAACTTCACCAATATCCATAATAACCTCTTGACTTCAAGTGAACTTGAATTTGCACAATAAATTTATCACGTTTCATACGTATAAAAGCAAGGTGTAAAAATGAATACCTCTACGTTGTTCTTTCAAGCTTTATGTCTTGGTATTGGTGCAACTATATTTATGGATATCTGGCTGTTCATATTAAAGATATTCAAAATTCCGACCTTAAATTTTGCCTTCCTCGGCCGCTGGGTTGGTTGGATATTTCAAGGGAAACTTATCCATCAATCTATTGCAAAAAGCCCTCAAATTAAGGGTGAGTATTTATTGGGTTGGATTGCTCACTATAGTGTTGGGATTATCTTTGCATTGAGTTTTCTTTTCATTATTGGTTCAACTTGGCTTAGCCAACCTCAGTTTTATTCAGCACTTCTATTTGGTGTAGTCACCGTTCTCATTCCATTTTTTATTATGCAACCTGCGATGGGTAGTGGCTTTGCTTCATCAAAAACACCCCATCCTTTTTTGAACTGTCTAAAAAGTTTAATGAACCATAGTGTTTTTGGTTGTGGCTTATATCTCACTGCAAAACTATTTCAAATTTAAAGAAAAAGGAGACTGCTCATGAAAACTGTTGCCATCATTTACCATAGCCGCCAAGGTCACACCCAATTTATTGCTCAGCAAATTCAAACTGGTATTTTGCGCCATAAAAATATGAAAGCAGATTTACTCAATGCCGAAGATTTCATCGATAGCCCAGAAATTCTTAACCAATATGACGGCTTAATTTGGGGGTCTCCCACTTATTTAGGTGGTGTATCTTCCAAGTTAAAACAGCTCATGGATGCAACAGGCCCTTTATGGAAAAAACAGAGTTTTAAAGGAAAATTGGCGGCTGGTTTTACCGTTTCATCTCTTCCCGCCGG
The DNA here is from genome assembly GCF_000588535.1 of Acinetobacter sp. 742879. Lineage (NCBI taxonomy): Bacteria > Pseudomonadati > Pseudomonadota > Gammaproteobacteria > Moraxellales > Moraxellaceae > Acinetobacter > Acinetobacter sp. 742879. The sequence goes on from NZ_JFYC01000015.1 coordinate 87,344, forward strand.
TGATAAACAATCGACGTTAATTTCGATTTTCACCTTTTGTATGCAACACGGCATGTTATGGGTCGGTAATCCAATCATGCCTGAACAGCACCAAGGCATTCCTTATACGCAAGCAGCCAATCGTCTCGGTTCATGGTCAGGCTTAATGGCTCAAGCTGAACATGGCAGTAATGCAGATGGTTTTGATGAAGGAGATATTAAAACTGCTCAACAATTTGGAGAAAATTTTGCATTGACCTTAAATGCTTATCAAGGAATATAAGGCCATGAAAGCACAGAAACTTTTATTCCTCTTAATTTTATCAGGAATGATGTCTTTTATAGTTTCAGGTATTTCAACTTTCAAGGCTGTAGGGCTAAATCATCACTTTGTTTCATTATGGTTATCGGCTTGGGTCATTGCATGGATATTAGCTTTCCCAAGTGTATTGATTTGTGCTCCTATAGCCCAGAAATTAGTCGACATCATATTTAAGAAAGTTGAAAAAATACGCCTGTAAGTTAAAACGTACAAAACTTGCGGTGATTTGCGGATATTCAGCTTTAGTATTTTTTCATAGTATATAAATCATAGAGAGACAGGATGTCTCATTGAAGAAGAATAAGAACGCAGGAAGCGGTAGTTGACAGGAGTTAGCTACATAAAGCTGAATACGAAGAAACCTCGACAGGATGTCGGGGTTTTTTCATTTCAATTATACAAAATTCTTACTTTATAGATGTGCTGAGCAACAGAACTTATATTGATCCGATAAGTACGGCTGAATACCATCATTTCATTTGAAATTTGATTATTGGTTTTGTATTTTGCTTACCTCATCTTTAGCTCAAGATCATTTTGAGCCATCAGAATTACACCGCCTTAGCCTCAAATTTTTTATTATTGTATTGATGACAATAATGACAGGGTGTACAAGCTTAGGACCTAACAGTGGCTCATTTTCTTGGCGCTCAAATAAACTCTCATCTGGCTTACAAAAAGCTTATTCTGTTCCAGCGAGCACAGCCAATCGGCTATCTCCAATGATTATTCAAAGTGCTGACCAATATAATGTCCCCCCTCTTTTACTCGCAGCAGTCATCAGGCAAGAGTCTAGTTACAATAGTAATGCTCGCTCTCCTACTGGCGCCGTCGGTTTAACTCAAATTATTCCAAGTTATTGGCAACAAACTTGTGCGGGGAATTTATATGATGAAGCCACTAATATTCAATGTGGTGCTTATATCTTAAATCACTATTATCAGTCAGCTGATAGTTGGTTCAAAGCAACAGCTTATTATAATGTGGGACCAACTGGATATGAGCGAAGCTTCTGGACCCGACACAAAGCAAAAAAATATGCTCGATCTGTGAAACGTCATCAGAAAACTTTAAAAAGTGCATTATAAATTAAGTTCGAATAAAAAAGCCCATCTATTAATGGGCTTTTTTACATAGTTAATTTTATTCGTCAAATAAACCTTCAAATAAAACAGAAGATAAATAACGTTCTCCACTATCAGGAAGAATAACAACTATTGTTTTACCAGCATTTTCAGGACGCTCTGCAATTTTAGCTGCAGCAGCCAAGGCAGCTCCACTTGAGATACCTACCAAAATACCTTCTTGAGTTGCACAGTTTCTCGCCCATTGAATTGCTTCTTCACTACTCACTGGTAAGACTTCATCAACCAAATCTAAATCAAGATTTTTTGGAATAAAGTTTGCACCAATCCCCTGAATTTTATGGGGTGCAGGCGTAATACTTTCACCATTTTTAGTTTGAGTAATAATTGGAGACTCAGCAGGTTCAACTGCTACTGAGTACAATGGCTTATTTTGGACCTGTTCAAAATAACGAGAAATACCCGTTATCGTACCTCCAGTACCTACGCCAGCAACTAAAATATCAACCTGCCCACCTGTTGCTTGCCAAATTTCTGGGCCAGTTGTGTCCACATGAATTTGTGGATTGGCTGGGTTTTCGAACTGTTGAGGTAAGAAATAAACATCTGGTTGCTCAGTTGCTAATCGTACCGCTTCATCAACCGCACCTTTCATCCCTTTCGCCGGTTCAGTTAGAACTAAATTAGCACCTAAAGCTTTTAATACTTTTCTACGTTCAAGACTCATGCTGGCTGGCATAGTCAAAGTAATTGGATAACCCTTCGCTGCCGCAACAAAAGCCAATGCAATCCCTGTATTACCACTAGTTGGTTCAACAATATGCATGCCTTCTTTCAACACACCTCTTTTTTCTGCATCTGCAATAAGTGCAGCCCCAATACGGCATTTCACAGAAAAGGCAGGATTACGACTTTCTACTTTTGCTAATACAGTTGCACCAGTTTTAATTAAACGGTTGATACGAACTAAAGGAGTATTACCAATAGCTTCTGCATTATTTGAATAAACTGCGATACCTAAATTATTGGGTGTTGGGAATTGTTGATCGGTAGACATGTTATATCCTTATTAGACTTGATATGAATTTCTTCCATTATAATCATATAAAGAATTATAGGTATAAATTCCACACATAAAGAAACCCCCCCATTCATTAGAATGGGGGTGTTTAGAATAATGAGCTGGCGATGACTTACTCTCACATGGGTAACCCCACACTACCATCAGCGCTAAGAGGTTTCACTTCTGAGTTCGGGAAGGGATCAGGTGGTTCACTCTTGCTATGGTCGCCAGCACAACTGGTATGGATACTTGCTTCGTTTTATTCACTGTGTGATACGTTGCGTTTTCCAAATCTTTACAGATGGGCTGATTGGTCTGATTTTTCGTTGTTCATTTTAGCTAAGTGTTTAACTAAATCAAGTTGCTTTGCATGTTTATGAATCGATT
>NZ_JFYC01000016.1:0-80693 GCF_000588535.1 Acinetobacter sp. 742879
AAAAAAACCGCCTGTGATAGGCGGTTTTTTTATACATCAGGTTTATTTAGGCTGTTTGGTCATACTATTTAAAATATTGTCTTTATCAATAAAGTGATGTTTCAAAGCTGCAAGTACATGCCCAACAATGAGAAAACCGGCAAACCAAGAAATATAAATATGTAATGGTTTAACAACAGCTAAAAGCTCTGGGTTATCTTGCACTAAACGCGGAATTTCAAATAAATATAAAACAGGGGCAGGGTGACCAGCACTCCAACTAAACAAGCAACCAGTGACAGGTAAAGCCACTAAAATTACATAAAGGAATAGATGACCCACGTGTGCCAGAGTTTTCATCATCGGTGACATGGTGTCAGGTAGTTTGGGAGCTGGATGTGTATAGCGCCATAAAATCCGGATAATGACTAAAAAGATAATGGTGGTTGCAATATTCTTGTGCAACGTAATCACATCACCTTTAAAGCTGCCATCAACGTCATAGCTTAAAAAATTTCCACTATAAAAGCCAATAACCCATGCGACGATGAAAATAATTGCCATCACCCAATGCAGAATTTGTGCGGTACGGGTGTAATACTGAGAGGAAGCAGCAGGCATAAAAGACCCTTTTTTTGTCGTTTTGATTTGTGATTTTAGGGGAAAGCACAGATTTTGAGAAATGTTTTAAATGTGACAGAGCGTGCTAAAAACAGAACGTTTTACCCCAAAAAAGCTTTTGATGGGCTGAATTTCGCTCGGCAAAATAGTTTGCATAAATGCATCAAATTATTTGTTTCTTCTAAAGTTGAGTTTAGGCACAATACGCGCTGCCAACGTTCAATCAAAGGAAAAAATGATGAAAAAATTGATGCTCGCTCTAGCACCAGTTGTTTTAGCTTTAACAGCATGTGCAACAACTACAGGCACTGGTACAGGTGCTGCTTCTGCACAAACCACAACTCAACAATTGGGAGTTGCTGCGTTAAAGGTTGCTGTAAATGAGAAATGTATTACAGAGATTAATAATGTTGCAGCTTGGAAAACAGCAACAAAATATATGACTGCTGAGCAACGTGATGGCATCCAAACCAATGTTTGTGGTTGTGTGAGCGAAAAGGCTCCAAACAGTGTGACAGCAGTAGAATTAGCTGCAGCTGCACTTGATGTAAATACACGTGCTACAATCGTAAACCAAGTGGTTTCTAAAACTGTAAATGCTTGTGTGGCAGAAGCTTTACAAAAGTAATTAATAAATTATGTGTTAAAGAAGGCTGATTACTATTGATCAGCCTCTTTTGTTTAAAGGTAGTGAGTCGATGTTTATTGCTGGTGTAGATGAAGCGGGACGGGGGCCTTTAGTAGGTTCGGTTGTGGCAGCGGCCGTTATTTTAGATCCGAATAATCCAATTTTAGGATTGAATGATTCTAAAAAATTAACTGAAAAGAAACGTGAAAAGTTGTTTATTGAAATACAAGAAAAAGCCTTAGCTTGGTCAATTGCTGAAGCAACTCATGCTGAAATTGATGAACTAAATATTTTACAGGCGACTTTTTTGGCTATGCAGCGCGCTGTTGATGGCTTGAAAACTCAACCTCAAAAAGTGATTGTCGATGGTAATCAAATTCCGAAAGGAATTATTATTCCTTGTGAAGCCATTGTTGGTGGAGATGCAAGCCATGCTGAAATTAGTGCAGCAAGTATCTTGGCAAAAGTCACGCGTGATCGACAAATGGCAGAATTAGATCAGCAATATCCGTTATTTGGTTTTGCCAAACATAAAGGATATCCAACCAAAGCGCATTTTGAAGCGATTGCTGTGCATGGCGTGATTGATCAGCATCGTCGTAGTTACGCACCTGTTAAACGTGCTTTAGGTCTATAAATACAACCACTTAAAAAATTTAAAGCGACTATAAAGTCGCTTTAATTAGGGAGAGAACAACTTCATACTAACGATTGAAGTTTTTCTGTGCATAATTATCATCTTCATAAGAAACTTGATAATCTTGATCAAGATGTTGAAGGTGTTCATGCATTGCACGTTCATGTTGAATACGTTGATAAATTTCTTCGCGATGAACAGAAACCTCTTTTGGTGCATTCACACCAATACGAACCTGGTTTCCTTTGACGCCAAGCACAGTAACACTGACTTGATCCCCAATCATTAATGTTTCCCCGACACGGCGGGGCAGAATCAGCATGTTTATCTCCTTGCTAAACGCTTAAAACTGCAATATTGGTACCCAAATAAAAAGCTCAACCTCAGTTTTCAGTCAGATTCTAACAGAAATATGAGAACAAAGTCATATTTTGATAATCTCTGCCAAAAAACTTTCCGTTTAATATAACAGAGCCGCTATAAAAAAAACTATAGCGGCTCTGTGTTTTCTTTGATTATTGTCGGACAAGTAAACATTTTTTAATGAATTCTTGACCGGTTGGTAAAATTAAGCGCGGGCGCTGCTTTCACCATGTTCACGATCTAAACCAAAAGCGGTATGTAAGCAGCGAACAGCAAGTTCAAGATATTTCTCGTCGATAATCACAGAAACTTTAATTTCAGAAGTTGAAATCATAAGAATGTTGATACCTTCATCAGCAAGGGCAGTGAACATTTTGCTCGCTACACCTGCGTGTGAACGCATACCAACACCAACGATAGACACTTTAACGATGTCATCACGTGTTGAAACTTCACGTGCGCCAATATTTTTAGCAGTTTCGTTTAAGATTTTTTCAGCTTTCGCTAAATCAACACGGTTTACTGTGAAAGTGAAATCTGTAGTGCCATCTTCTTCAACATTTTGCACTATCATATCGACTTCGATATTGGCATCACTTACTGGTGATAAGATTTTAGAAGCAATGCCTGGTTCATCAGGTACACCTAAAATCGTTAATTTTGCTTCGTCACGGTTAAAAGCAATACCTGCAATAATTGGCTGTTCCATAGTATCTTCTGCCTCAGTAGTAATGAGTGTACCAACATTTTCTTTAAATTCGTCGTCAAAAACGCCGTCGTCGTCATTATCAAAGCTTGATAATACACGTAAAGGAACTTGATATTTCCCGGCAAACTCTACTGAGCGAATTTGTAAAACTTTAGAACCTAATGATGCCATTTCTAGCATTTCTTCAAAAGAAATACGGTCGATTTTTTTGGCTTTAGGAGCAACGCGAGGGTCAGTGGTGTAAACACCATCTACATCAGTGTAAATCTGGCATTCGTCAGCTTTTAAAGCAGCAGCAAGAGCAACACCAGAAGTATCTGAACCACCTCGACCTAGTGTTGTGGTATTTCCATTAGCATCAAAGCCTTGGAAACCAGCAACCACAATAACACGGCCTGCATCTAGGTCATTGGTCATGACATCTGTATCAATAGACTCGATACGCGCCTTGGTAAATGCACTGTCAGTTTTAATACCGACTTGACGTCCGGTATAGGATTTAGCTTCCACACCAATCGAATTAAGTGCCATAGCTAACATGGAAATCGTCACCTGTTCACCGGTTGAAACCATTTGGTCTAACTCACGTGGGTCAGGTGTTTCGGTAATGGCTTTAGCGAGAGCAAGTAAGCGGTTTGTTTCACCACTCATTGCAGATACGACCACAACAACCTTGTGACCGTGATCATGCCAACGCTTCACACGACGAGCAACATTTAAAATGCGCTCGGGGGTACCCATAGAAGTACCGCCATATTTTTGAACGATTAATGCCATAGTTGTTCCATATAAGCCATGACCCTGAGAGGCTTTTCAGGGTCAGTTACACAAAAAGTGAAGTCTTATTTTTGTTCAAGCCATGCAGGCAATGCTGCGATAACTTGTCCAAACTTCTCGTTAAGTGGCGCGCCACCTTGTGCTAAGTCAGGTTTACCACCACCTTTACCACCTAACTCGGTTGCTAGATGTTTGATGATGTCACCTGCTTTTAGAGTTGCAGTGTATTGTGATGCAACTGAAGCAAGTAAGCTGACTTTGTCACCCTCTACACCAGCTAACACAATAACTGCATTCTCTAATTTCGATTTAACACTGTCGTGTAAGTTGCGAAGTGATTTTGCATCTACACCTTGAACAGTGGTAATAAGCGTTTGACGACCAGCAATGGTTTGTACCTGATCAATCAATTCTGACGCTTGGAAGTTTGCCAATTTCTGATTGAGCTGTTCAATCTGCTTTTGTAATGCAGAAACCAATTCAACATTGGCTTGTACACGCTCAACAGTTTGGTCTTTCTGTGCTTTTAATAAGCCATTAATGTGCTGGATATCAGCATCAGTTTTTTGTACTACATCTAGCGCTTTAGTACCTGTAACAGCTTCAATACGACGTACACCAGCAGCTACACCACCTTCAGAAGTGATTTTGAATAAACCAATATCACCTGTACGTTTAACGTGGATACCACCACAAAGTTCAATTGAGAAGTTTTTCTCATCAATAATTGAACCCATAGAAAGTACACGTACTTCATCACCATATTTTTCACCGAACAACATCATGGCACCTTTAGCTTTTGCAGCTTCGATATCAAGAAGTTCGGTTGTTACAGCACTGTTTGCAATAATTTCTGCATTCACTAAACGTTCAACTTGTTGTAACTGTTCAAAAGTTACAGGTTGGTCATTAGCAAAGTCGAAACGTAAGATATCGCTTGCAACTAGAGAACCTTTTTGTTGTACATGTGAACCTAAGATTTGACGAAGGGCAGCATGTAATAGGTGAGTTGCAGAGTGGTTACGTGCAGTTGCTTCACGAATGTCTGCTTTAACAATCGCTTCAACATTTTGATCGGCTTTAAGACTACCAACGGTCACAATACCTTGATGAACAAAGGCACCACCTGACTTTTTAGTATCTTGAACTTCAAAAATACCAGTTTCATTTTTGAAGATACCAGTGTCGCCAATCTGACCACCACTTTCAGCATAGAAAGGAGTTTGGTTTAAAACGATAAGCGCTTCATCACCTTCAGAAACTTCATCAACTTGTACGCCATCTTTATAGATCGCTACAATTTGACCTTGACCAGTGGTGTTGATGTAACCATCAAACTGAGTTTCGCCATCAACTTTTACAATATTGTTGTAATCAACTGCAAACTTACCAGCATCACGAGCACGTTGACGCTGTGCTGCCATTTCTACTTCAAAACCAGCTTCATCAATAATAAAGTCACGTTCACGTGCAATATCAGCAGTTAAGTCTGTCGGGAAGCCGTAAGTGTCGTAAAGTTTAAATACAGTCGCACCAGGAATTGTCTTATCTTTTAATTGAGCAAGCTCACCTTCGAGTAGTTTCAAGCCTTGCTCAAGTGTTTTTGCAAACTGTTCTTCTTCACGAATTAAAGTTGCTTCAATCACATCTTTACGAGCTGCAAGCTCTGGATATGCATCACCCATAACTTCAATTAAAGGTTGCAACATTTTGTAGAAGAACGTACCAGTTGCACCAAGTTTATTACCGTGACGCACAGCGCGACGGATAATACGGCGAAGTACATAACCACGACCTTCATTACTTGGGTTTACACCATCAGCAATGAGGAAACAGCATGAACGCGCATGGTCTGCAACAACACGTAAAGAAGGCTGACCTTGGTCTTCAATACCGATAATGTTGGCAGCAGCTTTTAATAAGTGTTGGAACAGGTCAATATCATAGTTTGAATTAACATGTTGCAATACAGCAGAGATACGCTCTAAGCCCATACCTGTATCAACAGACGGAGCAGGAAGAGGGTGAAGCACGCCATCAGCAGTACGGTTAAACTGCATGAAAACGTTGTTCCAGATTTCAATGAAACGGTCGCCATCTTCTTCAGGAGAACCAGGTAAGCCACCCCAAATGTGATCACCGTGGTCAAAGAAAATTTCAGAACATGGACCACATGGACCAGTATCACCCATTGCCCAGAAGTTATCAGATGCGTATTTTTCGCCCTTATTATCACCAATACGGATAATACGTTCTGGCGCTAAACCGATTTCTTTGTTCCAGATGTCGTAAGCTTCGTCATCGGTGTGGTAAACCGTGGCATAAAGTTTATCTTTTGGTAAAGCAAGCCATTGTTCGCTGGTTAAAAATTCCCATGCGAATTTAAGCGCATCACGTTTGAAATAATCACCGAATGAGAAATTACCTAACATTTCAAAGAATGTATGGTGACGTGCAGTGTAGCCAACGTTGTCTAAGTCATTGTGTTTACCGCCAGCGCGTACACATTTTTGAGATGTAGTTGCACGCACATAGTCACGTTTCTCAAGACCTAAAAAGCAGTCTTTAAACTGGTTCATCCCAGCATTTGTAAATAATAAAGTTGGGTCGTTGGCAGGAACAAGAGAACTCGACGCGACACGTGTATGCCCTTGCGTTTCAAAGTAGCGCAAAAATGCTTCACGAATTTCAGCAGATGTCATTAAACGAGTACTCACAACCAAGTCACTCCATATTTTCGAATTTGGCTAAATGTATCAATGCCTGTTTGTTTTATGCCAAACCTTGCATGTGATACGGGGCTTATTTTTTAAAAACGCTAAATTGTAGCGGAAAAACCCCACCGAACCAACGATTTTAAAAGGAATATCTTACAAAACTGTGATTTGGCTAAAAATCTATATTCAATTGGCCTTGACGTGCTTTACTATATGCCTTCTTTAGTTTGTAGTTTTGTTGATAAGGATAGGTCATGCAACGTATCGCCATTAATGGGTTTGGTCGGATTGGACGTAATGTTTTACGCGCCTGGTTCGAAAGCCCAAAACAATTTCATTTTGAAATCGTGGCGATTAACGATATAGCAGATGTCCAGACATTAGTGCATTTATTTAAATATGATTCTACGCACGGCCGCTTCAATGGAAATGTAGATATATTCATTGAAAATGAAAAAGTTTTTTTGAATATTCAGTCAAATCAACGAACGCTAAAAGTTGAGGTTTTAAAGCAGAAACAACCTGAACTTTTACCATGGTCTAGTTTAGATATTGATGTGGTACTTGAGTGTACAGGACTGTTCCGTTCTCATGCGGATGCGACACGTCATCTACAAGCAGGGGCGAAGCGGGTCATTATTGGGGCGGCACCTTTTGATCATGTTGACGCAGCCATTGTTTATGGTGTGAACCATAATGAAGTCAAAGTGACTGATCAGATCATATCAAGCGTTTCATGTACTACGCAGGCTTTAGTTCCATTAGTCAAAATCATTGATGATGCTTTCGGTATTGAAACTGCGCTTATGACAGAAATTCATGCAGTGACAGCAGATCAATCTGTTCTTGACCACGCACATCGTGATTTACGTCGTGCTAGAGCTTCAGGGCAAAATATTATCCCGACCACATCTAGTGCACTCGGCGCATTAAAGCGTGTTATGCCTAAAATGGAAGACCGTATTGATGGTTATTCAATTCGTGTACCAACTATTAATGTGGCGGCAATTGACTTAACTTTTATCGCGCAATCTCCAATTACTGTGCATCACATTAATGAAATACTAATTAAAGCATCTCAAACAGACTATGCAGAAATTATGGCGGTAACAGATGAGCCATTAGTTTCGAGTGATTTCAATCATTCACCTTATTCACTCATTGTTGATTTAACTCAAACTATGGTTGTAGGGCATCAAGCTAAAGTATTCGCTTGGTACGATAATGAATGGGGCTATGCAAATCGTTTATTGGATCTGTGTAATTCTTTCTAAATTTAAAATACCTTAAGAAAGCTATTCAAAGATTAAATCTGGTTAACTGGCAACAAGGAGATAGCTCAGATATTGGCCCATTCTTTGGTCGAAGAACTTTTGTCTATGATATGAGTGAATGAGAATAAGGTATTGAATATTATTATTAATTCATGAAATCTTCTTTTTGACTTTAGAGTTTATTAAGAAAGATTTATGCAAATTGTCAGGTGCATGGCACAAAGTATCATGCTACACTAAGAGAAATCGGGTGTGTTCCCGATTTTTTTATGTGGGGTCGTTCCACGTTGATCAGATTTTAGGCTTGAAATATGACCATTTCAGAGACATGGTTGCTGCCTGACGGGGTAGCAGATGTATTGCCGGAACAGGCGCAAGTCATTGAAAAACTTCGCCGTGAAGCTTTAGATTTCCTCGCGGTACGAGGTTATCAATTGGTATATACACCATTTATCGAATACATCGAATCGTTGTCTTCATTATCAGAATCAAATCAAGACTTAGATTTAGTAACTTTTAAGGTCATTGATCAGCTCTCAGGCCGTTTACTCGGTGTTCGTGCTGATATGACGCCGCAAGTTGCACGTATCGATGCACATGTAAGACCAGTTGAAGGCGTTGCACGTTACTGTTATTCAGGGACTGTATTACATACTAAACCACAAAATTTCAATGCCACACGTGCACCTCTACAATTAGGTGCAGAGTTATACGGGCATGACAGTATCGAAGCTGATGTCGAAATGGTCGATGTTATGCTGGGGTTGATCGAGAACATCTATACTTTACAAGGCGCGCATTTAGATTTGGGTCATGTAGGGTTGTTCCGCAGTTTAGTAAAATGTGCTGGACTGTCAAAAAATGAAGAGCATGAGCTTTCAGATCTTTATCAAAGAAAAGCGTTACCAGAGTTAGCTGAATTTACTCAAAACCTCAATATGGGTTCTGATTTCTATGCACTTGGCCGCTATTCTAGTGATCTAGAAGCATTGCAGGCGAATTTAAGTGCAAACATCTTACAAGATGCTGAGTTTAAATCAGCATTAGATGCACTTAAAACGACACTTGCGCAAATTAAAGGCCGTTGGCCAAATCTCAATATCGGTATTGATGTTGTAGAGCTACGTAGTTATCACTATCACACTGGCTTAATGTATGCGGTCTATGCACCGAATCGTGCTGCGCCTTTAGCACAGGGTGGTCGTTATGATGGTATTGGTGAGCACTTTGGCCGCGCACGTCCTGCTACTGGCTTTAGTTGTGATTTATATGCCTTAGGTGCAAATCAGTTCGCCGAAATCGAAACTGTTGTTGCTCCAAAAGGCTCAGAACAGGATTTACTCTCAGCAATTTCGAATGCACGTGCTCAAGGTTTACGTGTAGTTCAATTGTTAGGTAATGATGATTTAAGTTCTATTCCATATGCGACCCATCAACTTGTGTCGCAAAATGGACAATGGAATATTGAAAAGATTTAATCGCCAACGGTAAATTTTTACTGGTGGTTTCCAATTTTAACAGCATGATGTAATGAGGCTATTATGGGCAAAAATGTTGTGGTACTTGGTACCCAATGGGGCGACGAAGGTAAAGGTAAAATCGTCGACCTGCTCACAGATCAGGCGGCTGCGGTAGTACGTTATCAAGGCGGACATAACGCAGGTCATACTCTTGTCGTAGGTGGTAAAAAGACTGTATTGCACCTCATTCCATCAGGCATTTTACGTGAAAACGTATTGTGCTTAATTGGTAATGGTGTAGTACTTTCACCAGCCGCGTTAATTGAAGAAATGGGAATTTTGGAAGCAGAAGGTGTTCCTGTTAAAGAACGTCTACGTATTTCTCCAAACTGTCCACTCATTTTGCCTAACCACATTGCACTTGATCAGGCACGTGAGAAGAAACGTGGTAATGCTAAAATCGGTACTACAGGTCGTGGTATTGGTCCTGCATACGAAGATAAAGTAGCTCGCCGTGCAGTGCGTGTTGCTGACCTTGTTCGTGGTGGTGCAGCATTAGAAGAAAAACTTCAAGAAATGCTTGAGTTACATAACTTCCAATTAACTCAGTTCTACGGTGTAGAAGCTGTTAAATTTGAAGATGTATTGGCTCTTTGCAACCAATGGCGTGAAGTGCTTGCTCCATTAGTGATTGATGTAACTAAAGTGTTGCATGACTATCGCAAAGAAGGTAAGGCTGTAATGTTTGAAGGAGCTCAAGGCTCACTTCTAGACATCGACCACGGTACTTATCCGTATGTTACAAGTTCAAATACAACTGCTGGTGGCGTAAGCTCTGGTTCAGGTATGGGACCTTTACATCTTGATTATGTATTAGGTATTACTAAAGCTTATACAACACGTGTAGGTGCTGGTCCATTCCCAACTGAATTAGTTTACGATGCAGCTGCTGATTCTGGTGACCCAATTGGTAAACATCTAGGTACAGTTGGTCATGAATTTGGTGCTTCTACTGGCCGTCAACGTCGTTGTGGTTGGTTTGATGCTGAAATTCTTCGCCGTTCTGTAGATGTAAACTCACTTTCAGGTATTTGCTTAACTAAACTTGACGTTTTAGATGGTTTGGAAGAAGTAAAAATCTGTGTAGGTTATGAAAATACAGATTCAGGTTGTGTAGGTTCTTCAGATGCAGTTTCTTTTGAATGCTTGAAGCCAATCTATGAAACTATGCCTGGTTGGAGCGAGTCGACTGTTGGTTTAACGAGTATCGATCAATTACCAGCAAATGCTTTGGCTTATGTTAAGCGTATTGAACAATTAATCGAATGTCCGATTGATATCGTTTCAACTGGTCCAGATCGTGCAGAAACAATTGTTTTACGTCATCCATTCTCTGCTTAATTAGCAAAGATTAAAAAGGCCTCCTGAAAGGGGGCTTTTTTATACCCGACTAAAGTGCAGTTTTCGTTTTATTAGATTCAGATTAAAACGTTATATATAGATAAGGAAGGATGGGCTCAGGATGAAGCTGCAACCAACTATTTCAAAAACAATTTTTTATTCTTTTTTATTTGCTATTGGTGGTTCACCCACAATGGCGATGTTGGTTATTTATGGACAGGAATATCATGAAGATTTCTTTATGACCGCTTTTATGAGCTTGTCAGTTCTATTCGCATGCGTGTTAATTCCTGTAGTACTCATACAAAATAGTTATTTACTCTGGAAAAGGGAAAGTCCTAATCTTGAAGAGAAAGTTAAAACCTTAAGTCATGTTTATCTGGGTTTAAATGTAATCTGTTTAATTTTCTGGATTTATTTGATGACTTTATCTACTTGATCGTTACATAAATACTATGATCATGAAGAAATGAGACATTCAAAGCATGAGTGGTATTTCTTATAATAAGTGCAAAAGAATAAACAGCTTTTTATCGATTTAGGTGATCCGTGTTATGAATAAAAAACTCTTTTTAAGCTTGTGTGCTGCAAGTGTGATGACCATTTCTGGCTGTGCAACAGTAGCAGACATGGCTGGGGCAGATACTGCAACCTTAAATGCTCAATCTGCTCAAGGTTTTAATAAGATGGTGCAGGAAGCACGTGGTAAGGGTGCTCTCGATACAAGCTCTAGTACATATAACCGTATTAATGCTGTATTCAACCGTTTAAAACCATATGCCAACCAGATGAACCAGACTGGTCAACCATTTAGCTGGCAGTTAGCGGTGTTGAAATCAGATACGATTAATGCTTACGTTGCACCTGGTGGCAAGGTAGTGTTCTATACAGGTATTGTGAATAAATTGAACCTGACAGATGCTGAAATTGCAGCTGTTATGGGACATGAAATGACACATGCTTTAGAAGAGCATGCAAAAAGTAAAATCGGTGCACAAGCTTTAACTGATTTAGCTCTAGGTATCGGTTTAAGCTATGCGGGTAATAATGTAGGCCAACTCGGTACTGCTGCTGCTCAGTTAGGTACACAAGTGGGTGTGGGCTTACCATATTCTCGTAGCTTGGAAAGTCGTGCTGACCAAGGTGGTTTAATGTTGATGGCGCGTGCAGGCTATAATCCAAATGCAGCGATTACGCTTTGGGAAAAAATGAATAAGCTTGAAGGTGGCGGTGGTTCATCCTTCTTGTCTACTCACCCATCTAACTCACAACGTATTGGTGATATGCGTAAAAACTTACCTGCGGCAATGGCAGTTTATAATAGCCGTAAATAAGATGTAAATTTTATATAGATAAAGAAAACGGATGCTTAAGCATCCGTTTTTTATTTAAGGAGCAGGGTTGGGCTGTTGAGTATGGATGGCCTCAATACCTTTTAGAACTTCACTTGGTAATTCAATCTCAAATGCCTGAATATTTTCTTTGAGTTGATCTAAATTAGTGGCACCAATAATTGTGCTGGTCACAAAGAACTGTTGTTTAATAAAAGCTAAGGCCATCTGAGTTAAGCTTAGTCCATGCTTTTCTGCTAGCTGTGCATATTGTTCAGTTGCCCACTCACTTTGAGGGTTACTGTAGCGGCTAAAGCGAGGGAATAGTGTCACACGAGCATTAGCGGGACGTGCACCATTTCTAAACTTGCCAGTTAGGTAACCAAAAGCCAGAGGAGAGTAGGCGAGCAAGCCGACATCCTCATATTTAGCAATCTCTGACATACCTATTTCATAAGTACGGTTAAGAAGACTATAAGGGTTTTGAACACTTACAAATTTACTGACACCTAGCTTTTCGGCTAAATGTAAAAATTTCATGGTGCCCCACGGGGTTTCATTTGATAAACCAATATAGCGAATGCGTCCGCGATTAATCTCTTCTTGTAGGGCGAGTAATGTTTCTTCTAGAGGTGTTGTGCCGTAATCATTTTCAGCTTGCTGATTGCCATAAGCGAGCGTACCAAAAAAGTTAGTATGACGTTCAGGCCAATGCAGTTGATAAAGGTCGATATAGTCCGTTTGGAGGCGTTTAAGTGATCCATCTAGAGCTTTGGCAATATGATCACTGTTAAAGCGTGTATTGCCTTCTCGGATGTGTGTTCCTCCAAAGCCAGGACCTGCAATTTTAGATGCGAGAAAGACTTTGTCACGTTGTCCATTTTGGGCAAACCAATTGCCAATAATTGTTTCAGTTGCGCCATAAGTTTCAGGTTTTGGTGGAACAGAATACATCTCTGCCGTATCCCAAAAATATAAACCATTGGCCAAGGCGTAATTGAGTTGTTCAAAAGCTTCTTGTTGGGAGTTTTGCTCACCAAATGTCATGGTGCCTAAACAAATTTCTGGAAGTTTAAGGCCTGTGCGACTAAGTGGGTTAAATTGCATACAGCGGAATCCTTGGAAATTTTGAGTTAGCCTAACGGAGAATATGTATTCAACTTAAATCATAAAATTAGAATAGTTTGTAAGTTTTGTGTATTAACTCATTGTTGCATATGAAAAAAGCAAACCGAAGTTTGCTTTTTATTAAAAATTTAATGAATATTATTCTTCATCATCGTAGTCATCATCAGAAACAGTGTTTTCTTCTAATGATGCATCAAAAATAAGAATGGCTTTACCATCAGTTTGGATCATACCTTGATCTTCTAAGGTTTTGAGTACACGGCCAACCATCTCACGCGAACATCCAACAATACGGCCAATTTCTTGACGAGTAATACGAATTTGACGACCATTCGGCAAAATCATTGCTTCTGGTTGAGAAGATAGATCGATTAAGCAACGTGCAATACGACCAGACACATCAATGAACGCAAGATCTGTCATTTTACGGGTCGTATTTTTTAGACGGCGAACTAATTGTGCAAAAACAGCATAGCTTAAGTCTGGGTATTGTTTGCTAAGTTCGTGGAAGTTGTCATAAGAGATCTCTGCAATTTCACAGACATCACGAGTTCGAACTTCGGCTGTACGTTGAGGGTTCGGTTCGAAAAGCCCCATTTCCCCAAAGAAATCGCCCGGATTTAAATACGCAACAACAATTTCACGTTCATCATCTTCACGCAAAATAATTGAAACTGAGCCTTTTAAAATTAAATATAAAGATTTTGACTCTGTTCCGGCATCAACAATTGTGGTTCGTTTTGGATATCTGTTGATGTGAGCACGTTTTAACAATGCTTTAACGGATTCAGGTAGTTGCCCCGGAGATAAAGCATCTGTGCTGAGTTGTGAAAAATTTGAAGTCATGCTTAATATGTTCCGAATAGGGTAAACAATTCACACAAGCTCGAGATGAGCTATTACACAGAAGAGATGAAATTCCTTATCAACTCATTTTATGTTAGTGTACAAAACAAGGGCCTGTTGACATTTCACAGATGGTTGCAACATAAGACAATTCTTTTAGACGTACCAAATAAGAACTATGAAATTTAGCCATTCTAAATAAATAGATCTTAACAATGGAACGTACAAAATAACTTGGTCTTGCGCTATGCCTGCGCTGCTTTAATTGCAACTCAGATTATGGCTGAAATTTCACAAACTTTATTACAAAACTGGACAAAGGATTGCCATTGTCTGGGTTTTGCGTCTTATTTGGATTAATTTTTAGCTATAACGCAATCCATAGATGAAATGTCAACAGACCCTGCTTAAATTTATAATTTTTTTTGGGTAGTTGCAATGCAAACAAGTGTACATTGGCTAGAGAATGTTGCTTTTGAAGCGAAATCGGATAGTGGGCATAGTGTCATCATGGACGGCTCACCTGAGTATGGTGGTGAAAACCGTGGTCCACGTCCTATGGAACTAATATTAATGGGACTTGGTGGGTGTGCTTCGTTTGATATTGTGACTATTTTAAAGAAATCTCGCCAAGATGTGACGAATGTTGTATGTAATTTAAAAGCTGAGCGCGCTGACGCAATTCCGGCTGTGTTTACTAAAATCCACTTACATTTTGTGGTAACTGGTAAAGCTGTGAAAGAAAAGCAGGTTGCAAAAGCAGTTGAATTGTCTGCCGAGAAATATTGTTCAGCGAGTAAAATGCTTTCCGATGGTGGTGTAGAAATTACACATGACTTCGAAATTATTGAAGCGGAATAAGGCATTTTTTGATAGCTAGAAATTAAAAAAAAAGCTGACATGAGAGTTGGCTTTTTTTATTGTCAAAAATAACTAAAAAATAATAGAGAGAAGAAAGGTGAATATTCGTTCTGCTAAATCAGAAGATACTCAAGCCATATGTGATCTACTTAAACAGATGGGATACCCACAGCCTCTTGCTCTTATTCAAGAAAAATTTGAGATACTCCATAATGACTCTAATTCACAAATTTTGATTGCTGAAGAGAGGGGTAAAATTTATGGTTTTTTATCTCTCTACTTTATTCCGCAAATTGCCTTACAAGGTGACTTTGCCAAAATATGCTATCTGTGTGTTGATGAGAATATGCGTAGCAAAGGTGTAGGGCATTTACTCGTAAAGGAGGCTGAGCAACAAGCCAGACGCCGAGGGTGTGATCGAATGGAACTGCATTCAGGAATGCAAAGACCTTTGGCACATCGATTTTACCTAAGAGAAGGCTATGTCGAAGCGCCAAAGTATTTTCGTAAAGCTTTAAATTAACGAGCTGTATTTAGAAAAAGCTGAGGATCTACCCGAGCATTATTAAGGCTCATGCCCCAATGCAGATGAGGGCCTGTCACGCGTCCTGTTTTGCCTACTAAACCTAGTGTTTCTCCTTGGCGGATATGTTGGCCTTTCTCTACTTTAATTGCGCTTAAATGGCAGAACATGCTGACTAAGCCTTGGCCATGATCAATCAACACGGTTTGTCCATTAAAAAAATAAGATCCAGTTTGGATAACCACACCATCTGCGGGAGCAACAACTTTTTGTCCTACTGGCGCAGGAATATCTAGACCTGAGTGAGGCGCGCGTTCCTCGCCGTTAAAGAAGCGTTTTCTTCCAAAAGAGTTGCTAAATTTCCCTGAAGTCGGGCGTATAAATGTGGGTAGGGTTTGCCATGAGCTCTGTGTAAATGAGGTATACACATCATTTTGTTCTTTTGCTTCTTGAGCGTAGCGGTCTAATTGACTTTGATTAGGGTTCACATAATCTTGGTTCGTGACTTTAATCCGTTGTTCTGCGTAAGGATAAGACTTAACTTCTATTTGAATCGGGGCTTTATTTGTGTCGAGTTGAATACTGCCGATTGGAGTAGATAATGGAATGCCAAGCACGGCATAACGCTGCTGACCTTCTTGGCTAATTAAAACAGGCTTTTGTTGAAAAGTGACCTGAGTAATATCAGTAGTTAGAGGAACAACTGCAATTCCACCAGGTCGTCTAGAGTCTTGTGGGAGCTGAGCGATTGCTAGTGCCGAAGTAAAAAGACAAGTTGTTGTTAATATAATGTGTTTAAAGTGCATTTTCATTTCAAAACGAGTAGGAAACTAGCAAGATAAACTAAAGCTTAATCACTAAATTCTCAATGAAGACTTTGTGAAAAGAGTAGTAAGAATAAGCATGAATCTAAATATTCAAGCATTTTAATAAAATGTAGCTGAACTGTACTTGAAATATATACAAAACAATCCCATATTATAATGGAGTTTTACTCACTGTTATTTTTATAACATTATGAAAAATATATAAAAATTTATTTGAAATTCGAAGAAGTGTTCCCATCTATTAGACAAGTACAAATTTGTTGTGAGGAATAACAAGAATGCGTTTTGAGAAATTTACAAACCGCTTGCAGCAAGCCCTCTCAGATGCTCAATCTTTAGCGATGGGTAAAGACCATACCGCGATCGCAGGTATTCATATTTTGTCTACCTTGTTAGAAGAGCCATCAAATATTAGTTTGTTGCAACAAGCAGGTGCACGGTTACCTGAACTTAAACAAAAACTTGAACAGGCTATAAAAGATGCGCCGACAATTGCCAACCCAACGGGTGATGTTAACTTAAACCCAGAAGCCGTTAAAGCGCTTAATTTGGCAGACAGATATGCGCAAAAGGCAGGTGATGAATTTTTATCAACTGACTGGGTTTTATTAGGTTTGGCAGAGACAGGCGAAACTAAAAATATTTTAAGTGCGGTAGGTGTAACTCCCGACAGCTTACGCAAAGTAATTGAACATATTCGAGGTAATGACAAAGTCATGAGTAATAATCACGAAGACCAACGTGACTCACTTAATAAATATACGATTGATTTAACAGAGCGTGCTTTATCTGGAAAACTTGATCCTGTCATTGGGCGTGACGATGAAATTCGCCGTACAATTCAGGTTTTATCGCGTCGTACCAAAAACAACCCTGTTCTTATTGGTGAGCCGGGTGTAGGTAAAACCGCTATTGTTGAAGGTTTGGCACAGCGTATTGTGAATGGTGAAGTGCCAGAGGGATTAAAAAATAAACGTGTTTTATCCCTCGACTTAGGTTCATTACTGGCTGGGGCTAAATATCGTGGTGAGTTTGAAGAACGTTTAAAAGCTGTTTTAAAAGACTTGGCAAAACACGAAGGCGAAATCATCCTGTTTATTGATGAGTTACATACACTCGTAGGTGCAGGTAAAGGTGATGGCGCGATGGATGCAGGTAATATGTTAAAACCTGCGTTGGCTCGTGGTGAATTGCGCTGTGTGGGTGCGACGACCTTAGATGAATATCGTCAATATATTGAAAAAGATGCAGCTTTAGAGCGTCGTTTCCAAAAAGTGCTAGTTGATGAGCCAAGTGTTGAAGATACGATTGCAATTTTACGTGGACTCAAAGAAAAATATGCCACTCACCATGGTGTGCAAATTTTAGACTCTGCGATTATTGCTGCGGCGAAAATGTCTCATCGTTACATCACTGATCGTCAATTACCAGACAAGGCAATTGATTTGATTGATGAGGCAGCTTCTCGTATTAAAATGGAGATTGACTCTAAACCTGAAGCACTTGATAAGCTAGATCGCCGTTTAATCCAATTGAAAATGCAATTGGAAGCAGTGAAAAAAGATGAAGATGTCGGCAGTAAAGCAGAAGTCACTCATCTTGAAAAACAGATTGCTGAAGTCGAGAAAGAATACAACGATCTTGAAGAAATCTGGAAGTCTGAAAAAACTTTGGTAGAAGGTACTAAACAGGCTCAGGTGGAACTTGATAAAGCGCGTATTGCTTTTGAGAAAGCTCAGCGTGAAGGTGATTTGGCTGAGGCAGCACGTTTACAGTATGGTGTAATTCCAGAGTTGCAAAAACAACTGGAGCAAGATGAAGTTGCAGAGGAGAACGAAGAGCCAAAACTCATTCGTACTAAAGTAACTGAAAATGAAATTGCTGAAGTTGTTAGTGCTGCAACAGGTATTCCGGTTGCTAAAATGATGCAAGGCGAACGTGAAAAACTTCTTAATATGGAGGAGTTTTTGCATGACCGCGTAGTTGGGCAAGATGAAGCAGTTGTTGCGGTATCGAATGCTGTTCGCCGTTCACGTGCCGGTTTGTCTGACCCGAATCGTCCTAGTGGATCATTCTTGTTCTTGGGTCCAACAGGTGTTGGTAAAACAGAGTTGACTAAAGCTTTAGCTAACTTCTTGTTTGACAGTGATGATGCGATGATTCGTATCGACATGAGTGAATTCATGGAAAAACACTCTGTTAGCCGTTTAGTTGGTGCGCCTCCAGGATATGTCGGTTATGAAGAAGGTGGTGTTTTAACTGAAGCTGTTCGCCGTAAGCCATATAGCGTGGTGTTGTTTGATGAGGTTGAAAAAGCACATCCAGATGTATTCAATATCTTGCTCCAAGTATTGGACGATGGCCGCTTAACCGATTCACAAGGTCGAGTAGTAGACTTTAAAAATACGGTAATTGTGATGACTTCGAACTTAGGTTCACAAGATGTACGTGAGCTAGGTGAGGGTGCAACAGACGATGAAGTGCGTACCATTGTAATGAATGCGGTAAGTCAGCATTTCCGTCCGGAATTTATTAACCGGATTGATGAGCTTGTGATTTTCCATTCACTCAAAAAAGCACAAATTCGTGGTATTGCCGATATTCAGTTGGATCGATTACGTTCGCGTCTTGTTGATCGTGACATGAGTCTAACTGTAGATGATACCGCTTTTGATTTATTGATTGATGCTGGTTTCGATCCTGTCTATGGCGCGCGTCCATTAAAACGTGCGATTCAACAACAGATTGAAAACACATTAGCACAAAAAATCTTGTCGGGTGATTTTGTCGCAGGTGATACTATTCTAGTTAAAGGCGAAAATGGGCATTTAGTCTTCGATAAAATGAAACTCAGCTAAGCTTTTTCTGCTAAAACCGAAAAGAGAATATGGAAACATATTCTCTTTTTTTATGTTGAATCAGTTTTTATGGTTGATGTGAGTAAAGCAATTATGGCATCTGAAACTTTCTGAATTAATGTCTTTAACTTTTGTTCTGAGTGACCAGATAAAAAATAACGATAATGATAAATATGCTGTTGGTAAGAAATGCAAATAAAAAAGGTGCCCACAGGTTTTTCTGGGGTTTCACTTCCGCCAGATTTTAATAGCCCAGTACAACTGACAATAATATCAGCTTGTTGAAATAAGCTTTGACCCAGCCTACACATTTCCTCTGTGACTTGCGGTGACTCTGCTGTGTAAGTCTCTATTAACTTTGGATCGATATTTAAAATACTAATTTTAATGCTTGGGTCGTAGCTAACTAAGCCACCTAGTAAAATATCTGCACCACTATTTTTGTGAATAGAAAACTGACTTGTTAAATAACCCGAACTCGCACTCTCAATAAAAGCAATTTTGAGCTGGCGATCTTCTAATAGTTGGCAGCACTGCTGAAGCATTATTTCACCTCGAATGGTGTTTATTTATAAATAAAATCAATTTACAGATAAATTATAAAATTACAGTAAGTGATTTAGCAGTGTCGTACAAGTCTGAGATAAAAATCTATAAAACAACTTGAATATTCACTAAATGCTTGTGTAATAGTTCAGGTTTTAAAATGATCAATGTTAATTGTCGGGAAGTCTATTTATAACATTGCGACATGTTTAAAAAATTGTTAATTTTGTTCGATATAACGAACAATAACAATTTAGGATAAATGCAATGAACAATAAACAAGGACCTGCGCTGTGTATTTTAGGTTGTATTATACTGATACCAATTAACGTATGGGCTGCCCAGCCTCTAAGTGAAGGGGCCTTAGCAACGCAGACAGGGGCAGTAAATGCAGCTTTACCTGTGATTATTGCGAAAGCTCAAGACGATGCTAAGAAACCAATGATAGAACAACAACAAGCACGTCAGGTGTTAGGGGATAATTATTTACAACAAGTTCGATGGGATGCACTTAGAACAAGTGTACTTTCACCTTATCAAGAACAAAAACAAAACCATGTTATCGATAGTAAAGAAAAGAAGAAACTGGAAATGATGGCATTACCCGAAAGAGCAGACCGATTTACCAAATATGATTTTGAATCAAAAAATGTTCATGGTGAGGTTATTATTACCGTGAAGTAATAATAACCTCTAATCTTATTAATATTGATCTAGACCAGGATGCTGGATTTTCCATGCACGGTGGATTTTTTGATTACGTTTAAAATCAGGGCCAATAGTTTCAGAAGTGATTTCTTCAACCTGAAAAATAGCTTCGATCTCTTCGTCCATCTCAAAACCACGATAGTTGTTTGAGAAATAAAGCGTTCCTTCACTGTTTAAACGGTTCATTGCACGTTTAATCAGTGAAACATGGTCACGTTGGACGTCGAAAGTACCATAGAACTTTTTAGAGTTTGAGAATGTCGGTGGATCGATAAAAATAAGGTCATATTGTTCGTGACCTTCTTTTAACCACTCAAAACAGTCACTCGCAAAGAACATGTGCTGTTCATCTGCGTGATCTACAGTCAGGCCATTTAAAACGAAGTTTTCTTTTGACCAGCTTAAGTAAGTATTAGATAAGTCTACACTTGTCGTACTTGCAGCACCGCCTAAAGCAGCATGTAAGCTTGCTGTAGAAGTATAACTATATAAATTCAAGAAGTGCTTACCACGAGCTTCTTGTGCGATACGTAAACGCATTTGACGGTGGTCAAGGAATAAACCTGTATCTAGGTAATCTGTCAGGTTAACTAAAATTTTAGCTTTACCTTCCTGAACGATAAAACGTTTTGAGGCTGTGCTTTGTTTCGTATATTGATTTGTACCTGTTTGGCGCGCACGTGTCTTAATAAAGATGGCATCGCGGTTTAAACCAGTAACAGCACGAATTGCAGCGAGTGCTAAATTAAAACGTTTTTTTGCTTTTTCAGGATCGATTGTTTTTGGTGGTGCATATTCCTGCACATGTAAGCGATCGCCATATAAATCTACAGCGACATTAAAGTCAGGTAAGTCTGCATCATACAAACGTAAGCAATAAACATTTTCTTTCGTTGCCCATTTTTTCAAGGCAGTCATATTTTTTTGTAAACGGTTAGCAAAATCTTGAGCTTCTTCCATTTCAATAGGTTGAGCTTGCCAAGTTGCTAAGAATGGCTGAGTTACTTTTTCAGGCTTAATTGAACCAAAGCGAATGTAAATCGGTAACTTACCATTCATTAAACGTAAGGTTTCAGGCGCTTCAAACGCTAAAACATCGGCTTGTTTAATTTGCGCTGCAATAATTGCTGCATATTGATTCGGGAAATGTTTTTGTAGAAGTGCAGATAAACCTAAGTAAAGAGAGCGGTTAGATGCTTTATCACCTAAACGTTCACCATATGGAGGGTTAGTCACAATAAATGCAGTTTTGCCTTCAGCTGAAAAATCAGGCCAGTCCGCTAAAGTACGTTCTTCAATCTGAATTTGACCTAATACTTTTTCAAAGCCAGCCGCAATAATATTTTCACGGGTTGCTTTTACCGCTTCCCAGTCTGCATCGTAGGCATAAAATTTAGGTAAAGGTAATTCAAGCGCCTTTTCGTGACGTTCTGCTGCTTCAGCTTTAAGTGAAAGCCAAAGTTCACGGTCATGACCATGCCAACCATTAAAACCAAAACGGCGAACAAGGCCTGGTGCACGGTCAGTTAAAATCATTAATGCTTCAATAATAAATGTACCTGAACCACACATCGGGTCGAGCACAATCTCTGGGTTGCGCTGTTGAAGCTGAGCTTTTTGTAAGATTGCCGCAGCAAGGTTTTCTTTAATTGGCGCATCCGTCATATAACGACGGTAACCACGTTTATGTAATGAATCACCTGATAAATCTAGGCAATATGTATGCTCAGTTTTACCTGCTAAAACATATAACGTAATTTCTGGTTGTTTAGTATCAATGCTCGGACGACGACCTACAGCTTCCATAAAGGAATCTACAACACCATCTTTTGCTCTAAGCGTTGCAAATTGAGTGTTAACCTTAATTTCACGTTCTGCATGTAAGCGAATAGCGAAGGTACTTTGTGGTGCAAAAATAAGTGACCAGTCAAAACTAATCGCACCTTCATAAAGCTCTTCTGCTACATCACGTGCATCGTGTGTATGTTCAAGTTCATAAGTATGAATCGGAAGTAAAACACGAGAAGCAAGACGCGACCACATACAGATGCGGTAAGCATGTTCAAGCGTTCCTTCAATGATTAAACGTCCTGCTTTACGTTCTGTCACTTTGGTGCCAAGCTGTTCTATTTCTTCTTGTAAGAGGGCTTCTAAACCATCAGCACAAGTAATCCAATAGTGGTTTAAACGTAAAGAGGTATTCATAAACTCGATTGACCAAAACATATAAATATTAACGATGCAAAGTTTAACTTATTTTGATGTGTAAAGGTTTTTAAATTATTGCAACCTATCATAATCCAACCAATAAACTGATTTTTAAAGATTAAAACAATTAAAATGGTATGTATTTTGCTAACCCAATCCTATCAATGGTTATTTAATTAACAAACATAGCCAGTTTTTAACCATTTTATTATTTTAAATTGATGGGGTAATTATAAATGAAAGACATGATGGGGAATGGTTTTATTGCTAATGCGGATGCTTTCTCAGTAGCGACACAAATATATGTACGCATGCGTAGGGTGACGGGGCGGGTAATAGATGCAATGTACGTTGTCCAAAATAAAGATTATGCAAAATATGTCATTGCGCTTGCACTAGAAACAGAGGATGACGAATTAAAACGATGTGTTGAGCGATTGAAATCGTTGGTTGAGACAATACCTGAGCTTTCTCAAAAAGAAAAAATTGCTGTTGTTAAAGTCGATGAAGAGTCGGAAATTACCGCTGAGGATATTTATCGGGCACAAGTTCCGCACCATTACATTGGTGCATTAAGGTAATTGCCCATAAGGTTCTAAATTTTCTGGTCAATTTAGGGCCTTATTCTGTAAAGTTCTTCTGCGAAAAGAGCGGAATTCAGCTACACTATGCACGTTTTCGCGATTCGACCCATAGGAATCCATTATGCATATTGCAGCGTTGCATCAACCGAGCCAGGTTCAGCTCAATCAAGACGGAAATTTAAAACATTTTTTAACGATTGAGGGACTTTCAAAAGAAAACCTCACCAAGATTTTAGATACCGCACAAAGCTTTTTAGATGATAATAATAATTTAATTAACCGTCCGCTCTTAGAGGGATTGACGGTTATGAATCTCTTCTTTGAAAACTCCACACGTACCCGTACTACTTTTGAAGCAGCAGCAAAACGTTTGTCTGCCAATGTACTGAACATTGATATTGCACGTTCAAGTACTTCAAAAGGTGAAACTCTGCGCGATACGCTCTGGAACCTTGAAGCAATGGCAGCAGATATCTTTGTTGTTCGCCATTCATCTTCGGGTGCTGCACATTTCATTGCTAAAGATGTATGTCCAAAGGTCGCGATTATTAATGCAGGGGATGGGCGTCACGCTCATCCAACGCAAGCGATGCTTGATATGCTCACCATTCGCCGTGAAACTAAAAAACCATTTGAAGATTTAAGCGTTGCTATTATCGGGGACATTAAACACTCTCGTGTAGCACGTTCGGATGTAGCTGCATTACAAACTCTAGGTTGTAAAGACATTCGTGTGATTGCACCGAATACATTATTGCCAGTGGGCTTTTCGGAATATGGCGAGCACGTTCGTTTGTTTAACAAGATGGATGAAGGTATTACCGATTGTGATGTGATTATTGCCTTACGTATTCAAAACGAACGTATTGACTCTCCAGCGTTATCTTCACAGTCTGAATTCTACAGAATGTATGGTTTAAACAAAGAACGTCTTGGTTTAGCTAAACCAGATTGCATTGTGATGCATCCGGGACCAATGAACCGTGGTGTAGAAATTGATTCAAGTGTTGCTGATGGAGATCAGTCGGTTATTTTGAAACAAGTAACCAATGGTATTGCAGTTCGTATGGCCGTATTGGCGTTATCGATGCAAGGCCAACTCCAAGAGCAAGGTTTAATTGAAGCGATTACGTTGTAAGGAATGGATCACATGAGTATTGTAAAAATTGAAAATGTACGTGTGTTAGACCCAATCCAAAAAACAGACAGCGTACAAACTGTATATATTGAAAATGGCAAGTTAGTTGCTCCAGTTGAGCAAGTTGAGCAAACCATTGATGGCCAAGGTAAATGGTTAATGCCAACCATGGTTGATTTGTGCGCGCGTTTGCGTGAACCGGGTCAACAGCAACATGGGACATTGAAATCGGAAGGTAAGGCAGCACGTACCAATGGTATTTTGCATGTGATTACACCACCTGATTCAAAGCCGATTGTACAAGACAACGGTGCTCTCATTCATGGCTTGATTGAAAAGGCATGGCATGATGGGGGCATTCACATGCATATCATTGGTGCTCAAACCCAAGGTTTAAATGGTAAGCAACCAGCAAACATGGCGGGCTTGAAAAAAGGGGGTTGTACTGCTGTTTCTAATGCAAATGCTGCTTTTGAAAATGACGATGTAGTTATTCGTACCTTGGAATATGCAGCAGGTCTCGGTTTAACAGTCGTGTTTTATGCTGAAGAGCCGCAGATTGCTAAAGATGGATGTGCACACGAAGGCTTTATTGCTTCTCGCCAAGGTTTGCCGATGATTCCTGCAATTGCTGAAACTGTAGCGATTGCAAAATATCTGCTTATGATTGAAGCAACTGGCGTAAAAGCTCACTTTGGTTTGTTATCTTGTGGTGCATCGGTTGAATTAATTCGCGCAGCAAAAGCAAAAGGTTTACCTGTGACTGCCGATGTAGCAATGCATCAATTGCATTTAACTGAACACTTAACTGATGGTTTCAATTCACTTGCGCATGTTCGTCCACCATTGCGTTCTGAGCAAGATAAAGAACTTTTACGTCAAGGTTTAAAAGAAGGCGTGATTGATGCAATTTGTACGCATCATGAGCCTTTAAGCAGCTCAGCAAAAATGGCACCATTTGCTGAAACTCAACCGGGCATTACCGCTTTTGATACTTATGTATCTTTAGGCATTCAGCTCATTAATGAGGGTTTATTCGAACCTTTAGAGTGGGTTGAAAAAGTGACTAGTGTACCTGCGCAGGTTGCCAATATGACTACGCGTTGGGAAGATGAAGCAGGATGGGTATTAGTAGATCCTGAATTAAACTGGACAGTAAGCAAAGACACAATTTTATCACAAGGGAAAAATACTCCATTGCTGGGTCAAAACCTTACCGGTAAAGTACTTCAAACTTTTGCTAACTGATAAAACGGTTATTTAAAGTAAATTTAAAATATAAACAGGTAGATCAATAAGATCTGCCTGTTTTGTAAAGACTAGATGGAAATTTGTATATAAATTATTTAAAAAACAACAAAAGATTGAGCGCACATTAGAATAAAAAACTATCAGCAAAGAGAAGTATTTGAATAATCAAAAGTTGCTGGTTACGACGTATAAAATTCGGGAGAATAACCAATGTCGATAAACCCTATAGAACTGCTTAAAGAAAAAGTATCATCAACAATATTAGATAATCAGGATGGATACCTAGGCGAAAAATCGAATGCTTTATCTAAGTTTTATCCAATTTTACTTTCATTATTAGCTGCTAAACCTGATCTTATTGGACAATTAAAAAACAGTTTGGCTCCCTCATTAACAGACCTCTTTTCTCATAATGACCAAATCAAGAATACTGTACTGACTCATTTAAGTGGTACGGCACCAAATAATGAAATAGAAAGTACACTCAACAGTGCGATTAAACCCAGCCTTAATGCAATTTCAGACGTTGCCGGAAATGATCAACAAAGCATTGTGAATTACTTGCGCCAGCATGCAGATACCATTCGTTCGCATTTGCCGGGATGGGCAGTGGGTCTATTAGCTCCTTTAGGACTTGGTGCAGGTTTATCTTCAGTTCCACATGCAACTTCAGCAGCCCCACCATTAGCTGCAGCCAGTGAAAAAACAGGCAAATCTCGTGGGTTCCTTCCTATTATTGCCTTAATTATTTTGGGTCTTATCATTGCTTGGTTATGGCGTTCTTGCCAGCATAAAGAAGCTGTACCAGCACCTGAACCAACGGCTGCCAGTGGTGTTGAGGCTACTACCGCAGCTGCACCTGCGAGCTTAACTTTAAGCACAGATGATAAAGGTGCTGTTAGCCAGTGTCAGGCAGGTATTGGCGATCAAGGATTCTTAGCAACCCTACAAACTCAAGTTAAGCAGGTTTTCTCATCAACTCAAGATTGTAACGTGGATACTAGTCAAACTTATGCGGCTGGATTCACAGATAAAGATGCACTTGCTGGCGTGCTTGGTGCCTTAAAAGGTGTGCCAAATGCATCTTTAGAATGGATAGGTGACAAAATTACTTTGAAAGCAGGTGATGCAGCAGCGTTAGCAGCATTAACCGCAAAAGTAAAAGCTCTTGTTCCTCACACTGAAGTTGTTTCTACTGCACCAGAAACAGCTGAGCAATCTGTAAGCAATAGCTTAACTGCTTCGCAAACTGCTCTAGGCTCAATTGATCCGAATAATGTCGATGTAAATGCATTAGTAAAAGCACTTAACTTGCAAATCATTAACTTTGCGAGTGGCTCAAGCGATATTCCAGCAGACAATAAAGCTATTCTTGATCAAGCTGCAACACTTTTAAATAAAGTCAGTGGTGTGAAATTAAATGTGGGTGGTCACACTGACTCGACGGGTAATGCAGCAGCAAATAAAGCTTTATCACAACGCCGTGCTCAAGCAGTAGTTGACTATTTAACATCTAAAGGTGTAGACGGGTCTAAATTAGTTGCACAAGGTCACGGCTCTGATCAGCCTGTTGCAGAGAATACAACAGAAGAAGGACGTTTTAAAAACCGTCGTATCGAGTTTTCAGTAGCTCAATAATATTCTGATTTATGAAAAATTAGATATTTTAATTTGAAAAAAGCTTCTCATTTTGAGAAGCTTTTTTGTTGGAACAAATAGTGTTGGATTGATATGAAAATCAGTTTGGTTGGGAGTGGGCGAGTTGCCTTTCATTTGGCAAAGGTACTGTTGGCTCAAGGTCATCACATCGTACAAGTCTATGCGCGTGATTTTGAGAAAACCCAAAAGTTTGCAAAGCAATTTCAGGCAAAAGCATGTCAGTCTCTTCGAGAATTTCAACCGGCCGATCTTATCATTTTAGCTATTTCAGATAGTGCTATTGCAGTGCTTGTAAAACAGATTCATGAATTGTTTCCTGAAACACTTATGGTTCATACCTCTGGTAGTACTGATATTGAAGTCATCAGTCAGGTACATACAAAAGCAGGGGTATTTTATCCTTTGCAAACTTTCAGTCTTGAAAGAGACGTCGATTGGCAAGCCACACCATTATTTGTTGAAGCGATAACAGATGCGGATCAAGCAATACTTGTAGATTTAGCAAATAGCCTAAGTAAGAGGGTATATCAATATACCTCAAAACAGCGTTTAACTTTGCATTTAGCAGCAGTATTTGCCTGTAATTTTAGTAACTATTGTTTTGATATGGCAAAGCAGGTAGTAGATAAAGAGCAGGTCGACTTTAGTTTGCTCTATCCTTTAATTATAGAAACAGCAAAAAAAGCGACTGAAAATGATCCAAAGCAAATGCAAACTGGGCCGGCAATGCGAGGTGATCACAATATTTTGAAAATGCATCAAGACTTATTGGCTCAAGCAGAACGGGATGATTTAAAACAGGTCTATCAACTTTTAAGTGATGGCATCGTGAAGCGCCATCACTCGAGTTAAAGCTGATTTAAAGATCAAGGTTCGCCGTTATTGCCCCATTTTAAGAAACCAGCACGTTGATTTAAACGTTCAAAATATTGGTCAACATGCTTAAGTGTTGGATGGTCAAAAGGAGTTGCTTTCCAGCGTTGTACAGACAGACCAATTGGAATATCGGCCAAGCTAAATTGTGAACCAGCAACATAGGCTTGGGTTTTTGCAAGCTGTTGATCAAGAATCTGCATATGATGATTCCAGTCATTAATACCTTGTTGTAATAAGTTTGGATCTTGATGATTTGGTGAATGTCTCAATAGAGACATAATCGTATAAGTCCAGCTGTTATTCAGCTCGATCGCTTGCCAATCAATCCACTGATCAACAAAGAATCTTTCTTTCGCTTGAGTAGGGTAAAGCTGATGTTCTTTATCATACGCATTTGCCAAATAACGGATAATACTGTTGGATTGCCAAAGCACTAAATCGCCATCTAAAACAACAGGAATTTGACCGTTTGGGTTTAATTGTAAATATTCAGGTGATTGAGCAGAGCGAAAGCCTCGTCCCCAATCTTCTCTTTCATATTCAAGATTTAGTTCTTCACACAACCATAAGACTTTGCGAACATTAATGGAGTTATCACGCCCTAAAATTTTTAACATAGTATTTTCTGACTTCTCGTGAGTTTAAGTAATTAGTTGTTGAAGCGTTCATTTTTATATGTTTAACATGATTTATGAATATTAATAAGTCTAGAGAATAGATAAAGTGACATTTAAAGAAAATTATAATGAATGAGAGCTTTTTATTTTAGGGGGGAATAAAGGAAATACCTCAAGAGGGGGATGCTGGTACTTGGAAACAAAATGAGTATCCGGTTGTTACGTTGTTTGTATCCGCTTTTAGCAGGTAATAAAAAACCGCACTTCATTTCGGCGGTTCTTTGAATTTTGTTTATTTACATTTGTTCTCTGGCTTGTCTAATTGTTCGCGTAGCCATTCAGAATCTTCTCTTAGGTTTTCTTTAGTATACCCCATTATTCGAACTTCTTCTGAGGCTGATTCATATTCTTTAAATCTACTTAAAATAAAGTCAAAAAGTTCAATATTTTCTTTCCATCCTTTGCAATCTAGAGTTTTGAGTTTATTAGACCTAACTAGATCTTCTTGCTCAGTTTTTGCCTCTGTGGAAATGACTTGATTTCTGTCCGATTGTGTTTGAATGTATCGTTCCATTAACTTGTAATATTTAAGTTCAAAGTCTTCTTGAGTTGAGGCAAAGCAGCCACTTGATACAATTACACAAATTAGAAATGCGAAAGGCTTCATTGTTATTTTCTGTCTAGTTAAAATGGTGGTTATTATTATATTTATATAACTAATAATTCAAAAGTTATTTTCATTTAAATCTTTATACTCAGTTAATTTTTAATTCTACTTATTCACTAGATTGGTTTTAAAATAAAAAAGGCCTAGTAATAAACTAGGCCTTTTTTATTATTTACTTAATCTTCTTAAAGATAAAGTCATTAATTTTATGACCTGACTCAATACCACGGCGTTCAAACTTAGTCACTGGGCGCCACTCTGGACGAGGGTAGCTGTTGCCTTTACCCGCCAAGTTTTCAAGATCTGGACGGTTATCTAAAATATCAAGCATCCATTCAGCATACGGTTCCCAGTCTGTTGCTGCGTGGAATGTACCACCAAGCTCAAGTTTTTGTTCAACCAATTGCATACGCTCGTGAATAACAAAACGACGTTTGAAATGACGTTTCTTTTGCCAAGGGTCTGGGAAGTAAAGTTGTACGCAGTTAATGCTGTTGTCTGGCATTTCACGTAAAACCTGAATCGCGTCTGCATCAAGTACACGTAAGTTTTTAACTTCTGCTATACCTGCTTCATATAGGCATTGAGCAATACCAGGTACGTGAACTTCAATACCCACATAGTTGCGTTCAGGGTTTGCTTTTGCCATAAGCACTAATGAACGACCCATACCAAAACCGATTTCAACAGTTAAAGGACGTTCTGGATGTTCGAAGTGCTGACGTAAGTCACCAACAGGATATTCCAAAATTAAATCGCGATGTTGTTCTAATGCCGTGCGTTGAGATGTATTAAGTGGTGCTGAACGACGCATAAACGTCACAATTTCACGGTGTTCAGGCAAATTGTCTAAGTCTGCAATTTGCGTTTCTAACTGATCGATCGACATAACCTTGGCAATATTGAAATTCAAATGCGGTATTTTAAGTCTTCATGTGGTCAAGTCAAATGTTTCGATGTTTTTCTTCATGTAGATGTCATGTTCAATATTTAATCTAAGAATCTATATAAATTTCAAATGAACATATTTACTCATGAAAACTTTTCAATTACGCACACTTTCTGTGCTATTAGGGGCACTTGGTGCTTTTACATATAGTCCTTGGGCACAAGCACAGCTCATGTTTAGTCAATATGTTGACGGCAGTAGTAACCGCAAAGGTTTGGAAATTTATAATCCAGATGGGACTACAGTTAATTTAGCCGACTATGAAATTCAACAATTTAATAATGGCGGTACAGCAAAAACAGCGACTTTCCGTTTACAAGGATCGTTAACCAGTAAGCAGAAGTTTTTGATAGGCCGTTCTGAGTTGCAGGCTGAACTTGGTAGTAAAGTAAATCAGGTCGCTGCATTATCTTTTAATGGTGATGATGCCGTTGTACTTGTCTATAAAGGCACACCTGTAGACCGTTTTGGTCGTATTGGTGAACGCCCAGCAGCGGGATGGGGGACGGCAGTTCCGAGCTTGGGAAATAGTTTTAAGCGTATTGAAACAGAAAACCCAGCCTTAAGTGTTGATGCAACCGCAGCATTTGATTTGGATCATTCATGGTCGGCTTGGACAAATAGAAATGACTTTTCAAATTTATCTGCCTCAACAACACAGCCTCCTGTTGAAACGATAAGTTGTTCAAGCTCCGATACACCAATTGCTGATTTATCAACCGTAGCACAAAACCAGACCTATACAGTGCGTGGTGTAATAACTGCTGACTATCGTTATGCCAATGGTTTTTCTGGCTTCTATGTTCAGACACCAGATACGAAAGCACGTGCAAATATTAGCAATGCTATTTTTGTTTATATCCCAAATAGTAGTGCTGTAAAAGGTGGGCAAGTTGGCGATGAAGTTATTTTGCGTGGTCGTTTAACAACTTATCAAAACCAATTGCAATTAGATCAATTACAACAAGATATTCAAACTTGTAATAGCAATATGGCAAATCAGGTGCAGCCAATTAGCCTTGAACTTCCATTTGCTAGCTTAACGGTTGGTTCAACCCATTCTCCACAGCGTTATCAAGGTATGTTGGTCAAATTACCTCAGACTTTAACCGTGAGCGAGAACTACAATTATGGCCGCTATGGTGAACTATCTCTAAGCCTAGGTCGTTTATATATTCCGACTAATTTATATCCTGCACTATCTCCAGAAGCCAAAGCTCTTGCTCAGAAAAATTTATTGTCGAAAATTATTTTTGATGACGGCTATAACAACCAAAACCGTACTCCATGGTTACCGTCAAATTTTAGTGCTGCTAATACGCTACGTTCGGGTTATCAACTTAAGAATGCTGAAGGGATTTTAGAATATCGTTTTAATGGTTGGCGTGTGCAACCAGTGCTTGGACGTAATCAACCTGAAGTAATTACTCAAACAAACCCGCGTCAAAATGTCATTACCAAAAATGCTAATCACATTCGTGTAGCTTCATTTAACGTTTTGAACTATGACAATGGTGCAACGGGTTTCCCAACAGAGCGTGGTGCAACCACACAAACTGAGTTTGATAAACAGCACCGTAAAATTGTGAGTGCTCTCAAAGCAATTGATGCCGATGTGTATGGTTTAATGGAAATTGCGAACAATGGTTATGGGCCTAATAGTGCAATTGCCAATTTGACCAAAGCTTTAGGTAGCGACTGGAAATACGTCGTTCCTGAAAACTTAGACCGTTTAGGTGATGATGCAATTGCAGTTGCTATTATTTATAACAGTAAGCGTGTTAAGCCTTTGAATAAACCCGTTGTGCTTGATTTGGGTGACAAGAACCGAACAACATTGGCGCAAAGTTTCCAATCCGTTCGTGGTAATAAAACCTTTACCGTTATTCCAAATCACTTGAAATCGAAAAGTTGTAGCGGAGTTGATGCTAACTCAACCGATGCAGACCAAAAAGATGGTCAAGGCTGCTGGAACCCGACTCGTGTGAAAGCCGTTGATCAAATTGTGCAGTGGTTGGCGAAAAATCCAACTCAAGTCCCTAAGCAAAATGCTTTACTTGTAGGGGATATGAACAGCTATGCAAAAGAAGAACCTATTTTGTCATTCGAAAAAGCAAACTACAAAGTTTTGCTGAACGACGCTAAGGTAGGACAAGGTACTCAGGCATATAGCTATGTGTTTGGTGTTGCGAGTGATGCCAACGGAAATGGTGGAGCAGGTAACTTAGACCATGCAATTGCTGATGCCGCTCTATATCCAAAAGTAGTGAGAACCTTTGCATGGCATATCAATGCAGATGAGCCAACCGTTTTAGACTACAACGAAGAATATAAAACGGATGAGCAAAAGGCATTGTTCTATGGTGAAGATGCTTATCGTTCTTCAGATCATGACCCTGTAATTGTCGACCTGGATTTAAATGGTAAAGATTCAAGCCAGCCTGATGATGATAAGAAAAACGGTATTTTTGAGTTCTTAACTGAGTTAATGAATTGGCTTAGCCAGCTTTTTAAACGTAATTAATGGAAAAATTGCGTGACGTAAATGTGTTTTATCATATTTTAAACAATCGTCACGCAAGACAACTTGCAAGGAATAAATTTTTCAAGAATATTAGATGGTGTAAGTATTTTATAAGTTTACGCTTTTTTACAATTAAAGAATTGTGCAAACCTTGCAGGTTTTCTAGAAGCAATTTAAAACGTTAATATGAGATAACAAGGATCAGATATGAAATTATATTATTCGCCAGGCGCATGTTCTTTAGCTGCACATATTATTTTAAATGAAATTAATGTTGATTTTGACTTAGAACGAGTAAATTTAAAAACACATAAAACAGAAAAAGGTGCAGATTATTACGAGATTAATCCAAAAGGATATGTACCAGCTTTAGAAATTAACCCTGGTTTAATGTTAACTGAGAACGTGGCGATTTTACCTTTCCTTGCTCAGCACGATCCTAAGCAGGATTTAATTCCGCCATCGGGTATGGGCCGTGCGAAAGTATTGGAATGGTTGGGTTATTTGAACTCTGAATTGCATGATGCTTATGCAGTATTCTTTGGGGCACCGTTAACAAGTGATGAAAAAACCAAAGCTTATGCAGAAATCGACCGTCTTTTAAAATATATCGATAACTATTTGTCTGAATCTGATTACGATTATTTGGTAAATGATAATTTTGGTCCAGCAGATGCTTATCTATTTGTTTTAACAAATTGGTCAAACTCAATTGAGCACGACTTAACACCGTATAAGCACATTATTGCATTACGTAATAAAGTTGCAGAGCGTCAATCTGTACAAATTGCGATGCGTGACGAAGGCTTAATTTCATAAAAGATTTTAAGAGCCAAAAAAAGCCCCTAATCAATAGGGGCTTTTTTATACTAAAGACGATTAGTGTTGAGCGTCTTTTTTCACTTCAGCAGCGGTGTTTTCAACAGCTTGAGCTGTATCAGCAGTCGCTTTACGTGCAGTAGCTTCTGTTTCAGCTGCAGCTTTAGCAGTCGCATCAGCAGCGTGATCGGTTGCAGCATCGATCTTCTCAGCAGCATTATCAGTTGCAGTTGCAATATCATCAGCAGCTTTATCACCAGCAGATTTGATATCAGCACTTGCTTGTTGAGCAGCATTTTCTAAGTGTTCACCTGTAGTCGCACCAGTTTCTGGAGCTTTATCTTTATTACAACCAACAAGGGCAACAGTCGCAGCAAGACCTAAAGCAACAAGTAATTTATTCATTGTGTTTTTCCTTCTAATTCATGGCATCCAAATATGGATGTCTAAAATATAAACATAAAGTAAATGATTAATAAAGATCGAAAATTGTTAAAAAGTTGTAACTCTAGTATTAAAAAAGCCTAGCATTTTGTAATGCTAGGCTTGAAATAAATAATAATGATTTTGACCGATTTTACCGCCCAGAACGGATGATGTAATCAAACGCTGAGAGTGATGCTTTAGCACCTTCACCTGTAGCAATAATGATCTGCTTGTAAGGTACAGTCGTACAGTCACCTGCAGCAAATACACCTTTTACATTGGTTTCGTTGCGGTCATTCACAATGATCTCGCCACGGTTGGTTAACTCAACTTCACTGTCTTTCAAGAAGTCAGTGTTTGGCAGTAAACCAATCTGTACAAAGATCCCTGCAAGCTCGACCACATGCTCTTCATCAGTCGCACGGTCTTTATATTTAAGACCAGTCACTTGTGAACCATCGCCTAACACTTCTGTACTTAAGGCATTCATAATCACCGTTGTGTTTGGCAAGCTATGCAATTTGTTTTGCAACACTTGGTCAGCACGAAGTTTGGTATCGAACTCAACCAGAGTTACATGCTCAACAATCCCTGCAAGGTCAATTGCTGCTTCAACACCTGAGTTACCGCCACCAATCACAGCAACACGTTTGCCTTTGAACAATGGACCATCACAGTGTGGGCAGTACGCGACACCACGGGTACGGTATTCTTGCTCACCCGGTACATTCATCTCTCTCCAACGTGCACCTGTAGAAAGGATCACAGTTTTCGATTCAAGTTTTGCACCGTTTTCAAGTTCAACTTCAACCAGACCATTTGCAGTCTGGTTGGCACCTGTGATTTTGCTGACACGTTGCAGGTTCATGATATCCACATCATATTCACGAACATGCGCGTCCATCTCGGCAGCAAACTTAGGACCTTGAGTCTTTTGCACAGAAGTGAAGTTTTCAATGTCCATGGTGTCCATCACTTGACCACCGAAGCGTTCAGCTACGATACCAGTGTTAATACCTTTACGTGCCGCATAGATTGCTGCTGTTGCACCCGCAGGACCACCGCCAATCACCAATACATCAAAAGCATCTTTGGCATTCAGTGCTGCCGCATCTTTTTCAGCCGAGTTGGTATCAAGTTTTGCCACAATCTCTTCAAGGGTCATACGACCTTGACCAATGTGCTCGTTGTCTTGGAATACCATCGGTACAGCCATGATTTTGCGTTGTTCGACTTCATCTTGGAAGAATGAGCCGTCAATCATGGTTGCCGTGGTGTTCGGGTTATAAATGGCAATCAGGTTAAGCGCCTGTACTACATCCGGACAGTTATGACAGCTGAGTGATACAAACACATCAAAATTTGCTTTGAGGTTTAAACCTTTAATCTGGTTGAGTACTTCATCAGACACTTTAGGTGCATAACCAGACACCTGTAACAGCGCCAAGATCAAAGACGTAAACTCATGGCCCATTGGTAAACCTGCAAAGAACACACGAGGCTGTTCACCTGCTTTAGCCACACCAAAGCTTGGACGACGTGTATTGTTACCGTCAAAACGGGCACTCACCTTGTCAGAAAGCTCAGCGATTTCACTCACCAGTTCTTTAATTTGAGCAGCTTTATCTGATTCATCTAAAGCAGCAACTAATTCGATTGGACTTTCTAGGCGTTCTAAGTAAGCTTTTAATTGAGTTTTAATGTTTTGATCTAACATCTGTTTTTTACTCCAATGCATCCAAATTCTTTCAATAGATGCATAGTACGTGAAAACACAGAATAGGTGAAACAGTATGTTTTTATAGATTTAATCGGTTTTTTGAATTATTGAGGCTATTAATAAGTAAGATCAATAATTTATCTCTAAAATGTTCTTTTTTATGTTTTGTAGTGTTTTAAAGTGAAAGTATTTAAAAATTTATATATGTTATATGGCTGTAAAGATTTTATGTCATAACATTAAAAGGTACTTTCATGTCATTGCAACGCGGCATTTATCAGCATTATAAAGGTAATCTCTATCAAGTTTTTTCTGTGGCAAAACACAGCGAGACTGAAGAAGAGTTAGTCGTTTATCAGTGTCTTTACGGTGACTATTCAACTTGGGTACGTCCGCTAAATATGTTTACTGAATCGGTGCAAATGGCTGATGGAAGCATCGTGCCGCGTTTCAAGTTAATTCAAAGCACTTAACTCAAACGACTTTTATATAAAATAACGATTTTAAAGGGTGAATATATGCCAAATACTTTTTTCTTACAAAGAGTTGCCGATTTATATGACACCTTTAAACGACATGATGCACAGCAGACAGATCGTTTGCTGCGGTATCGTAATATTGAGGCGGAGTCTGCAAAATTACTATCGCAATTTATTCGGATGCAGCAAGCTAAATCAATTTTAGAAATTGGGACTTCAACAGGTTACTCTACTTTATGGCTTGCTGAGGCTGCTCAAGCTACTCATGGAAAAGTAACCACGCTTGAAATTGATGCCAATCGTAGTAATGAAGCTAAACGCCATGCGACTGAACTGGCATTAGATGAATTGGTAGATTTTTGGGTTGGAGATGCAGCCGACTATTTAAAAGAAACTCATGAAACTTTCGATTTTATTTTGTTAGATGCTGAGCGTCCTGCGTATGAGAATTATTGGCCAGATTTAAAACGGCTGATGAAGCCAAAAGGTGGCGTACTCATTATTGATAATGTTATTTCACATGCGGCTGAAGTCAGCTCATTCTTAGCTTTAATTAAAAAAGATGAAAATTTTATGAGCAGTATTTTGCCTGTAGGCGCTGGTTTATGCATTGTAGTGGCAAGGTAAGCCATTTAAAAATCTGATTTATTCATTCATAAAGGCCTGTTCAAAGCAGGCCTTATTTCATTATGTTATGAAGCATTCACTAAAGATAGGCGAGTAAAGTGTAAGTCGAATTCTAAATATTTATGTACAAAAGCAGCTTTGTCTGTTGATCGTAATAAGTTGTCATAAATAAATTCTGGTACAGGATGATAAAGTTCGCCTGAACCATCGCTATAAAATATTTTTAGATGACGTGAAGTCGCATTGTATTTCCATGAAGTGACTGCCACAGTATTCGCCATAAATTTTTCCCCTTTTATTTCATATTACTTAAGCTCAAAAAACATTGGTTGTTTATTCGACATTACTCAAACTTCATGTAATGGGGAAGGGCATAATTGTAAAAGTATCAGTAGAAAATGTGATGTGCTTATTCAAAACAAAAGAACCATCCGATGAGGGATGGTTCTTTGAGTTTTTAAAATCTAATAAGAGATTAGATTTTACCAACTAGGTCGATAGATGGAGCAAGAGTAGCTTCGCCTTCTTTCCATTTAGCTGGGCAAACTTCACCTGGGTGAGCGTGTACGTATTGAGCAGCTTTTACTTTACGAAGAAGTTCAGACGCGTCACGGCCGATACCACCAGCGTTGAGTTCAACGATTTGGATTTTACCTTCTGGATCGATAACGAAAGTACCACGGTCAGCTAAACCTTCAGATTCGATAAGAACGTCGAAGTTTTTAGAAAGAGTCCAAGTTGGGTCGCCAACTAATGGATATTGGATTTTTTTGATTTCTTCAGAAGTGTCGTGCCAAGCTTTGTGAGTGAAGTGTGTATCAGTAGATACAGCATAAATTTCAACACCAAGTTTTTGGAATTCAGCGTAGTTGTCAGCTAAGTCACCAAGTTCAGTTGGACAAACGAAAGTGAAGTCAGCTGGATAGAAGAATACAACAGACCATTTACCTTTAAGGTTAGTTTCGTTAACTTCAACAAATTGGCCGTTGTGGTAAGCAGTTGCTTGGAATGGTTTAACTTCAGTATTAATCAAGCTCATCATTGTCTCCATGATTGAGGTTTATATTTAAACTTGTTTACGAGATGTAGAATAAATAAAAATTCTTTATTGGGGAAATAGTATTTTTACATGACTAAAATCGGAAAATCGAATAAGTGATAAATTTACGATTTTTAAGTCCCCAAACACTGTATTCGATTTGACTGCAAAAACATGTAAATCAAATGACAGTTATCGTAAAAGAAACTTGCCTAACAACATGAAGTCTCGTTAGTCAAAATTCAAGGGTAAAATTTTAAAAAATTAAAAATATATAAAAAACCAACTGTTTTACCTTATGGTCATTAGAGCGTAAAATAGAGGATTGTTGTATTTTCAGGAAAATTTGTCTGTGCAGAATGATTTAAATATTGATCAGTGGGTGATGGCAAGAGATCGTTACCGTTTAAATCGTTTGCGTAAAGATAAAAAAGCCAATACAGCAGAGATTGAAAAATTATTTGAACAATCTAATGCC
The DNA here is from genome assembly GCF_000588535.1 of Acinetobacter sp. 742879. Classification (NCBI taxonomy): domain Bacteria; kingdom Pseudomonadati; phylum Pseudomonadota; class Gammaproteobacteria; order Moraxellales; family Moraxellaceae; genus Acinetobacter; species Acinetobacter sp. 742879. Next base: position 38,256 of record NZ_JFYC01000016.1, read on the forward strand.
AAAGTAAGGCAGCGATTTGAACGTCTCCCTAAAATTAAACTGAATCAGGATTTACCTGTTTCTCAATATGCAGACCGTTTAATTGATGCGATTCAAAAGCATCAAGTGATTATTGTGGCAGGGGAGACGGGTTCAGGTAAAACCACTCAGCTTCCTCAAATTGCAATGCTAGCGGGCCGTGGTTTAACGGGGATGATTGGTCATACCCAGCCACGTCGTTTAGCTGCGCGTAGTGTCTCTCAACGTATTGCAGAAGAAGTCGGCGAAAAGCTTGGCGAGTCTATCGGTTTTAAAATTCGTTTTAATGAACAAGGTTCGCAAGATTCAATTGTGCGGTTAATGACCGATGGTATTTTGCTTGCCGAGTTAGGTAATGACCGTTATTTGTCTAAATATGACACGATCATTATTGATGAAGCGCATGAACGCTCACTCAATATCGATTTTATTATGGGTTATTTAAAGCAGTTACTGCCAAAACGCCCAGACCTAAAAGTTATCGTGACTTCGGCAACTTTAGATGTAAATCGCTTTAGTAATTACTTTAATGACGCACCTATTTTTGAAGTAGAAGGGCGTAGTTATCCTGTCGAAGTACTTTATCGCCCAATTTCAGAAATGAATATTGGCGGCAGTGATGATGATGAGTTTGATGATTTTGAAGAAAACTTACCTCGTGCAGTTGTACAGGCTGTAGAAGAATGCTTTGCTGACGCAGAAGCAAAAGGTCATCCAGAACATGCCGATATTCTAATTTTCTCAAGCACAGAGCAAGAAATTCGAGAATTGCAGGAAACCTTGCAAAAGTACGGACCAAGACACACCGAAATTTTACCTTTGTATGCGCGCTTAGCTGTTTCTGAACAACAAAAGATTTTTAGTCCGGCTGGAAAAGGCCGTCGTATTATTATTGCGACCAACGTAGCCGAAACAGCTCTTACTGTTCCAAATATTCGTTATGTGATTGATAGCGGTTTTGCTCGTATATCACGTTATAACTATCGTTCACGTGTACAACGCTTACCAATTGAAGCAATTTCTCAAGCTGCTGCCAATCAGCGTAAAGGGCGTTGTGGTCGTATTGCTCCAGGTGTGTGTATTCGTTTATATAGCGAAGAAGATTTTTTAAGTCGCCCTGAGTTTACCGAACCAGAAATTAAACGAACCAACTTAGCATCTGTTATTTTGCAAATGCAGAGTTTAGGGTTAGGTGAGTTAGAAAACTTCGATTTCATTGAGCCACCAGATTTCCGCCTTGTAAATGATGGCCGTAAGTTGCTGATTGAGTTAGGCGCACTTAACGAGAAGAAAAATGAGCTGACTAAAGTCGGGCAAATGATGGCACGTATGCCAATTGATCCAAGACTCGCTCGTATGATCGTGGGTGGTGCTCATTTTGGTGTGCTCAAAGAAATTTTAGTGGTTGTCAGTGCATTAGCAGTGCAAGACCCGCGTGAGCGTCCAGCAGACAAACAAATGCAGGCTGACCAAAAGCATGCTTTGTTTAAAGAAGCAGATTCAGATTTTCTGTTTTATTTGAAACTTTGGGATACTTTAAATCCTAAAGGTGAAGCAGGGATGTCTGAAAATAAACGACGTCAATTTGCTAAGCAGAATTTTTTAAGTTGGTTACGTTTACGTGAATGGAAACAGACACATCAGCAATTAGTTGAGTTAGCCGAAGGCTTAAAACTTAGCTTTAATGAAAAACCTGCGAATTATGAAAACTTGCACCGAGCATTGCTGACAGGTTTATTATCGTTTATTGCTAATAAAACAGATGAACGTAATACCTTTATGGCAGTGCGTCAGCAAAAGGCTAAAGTTTTCCCTGCGAGTACTTTGCATAAAACCAATACCTCTTGGGTGATGGCTTTTGAGATGGTCGAAACCTCTCAAGTGTACTTACGTACTTTAGCCAAAATTGATCCTGAATGGATTTTACTTGCTGCACGCGACTTGTTGAAATATCACTATTTCGAGCCGCATTGGTCTAAGAAAGCGGGAATCGTCAATGCGTATGCGCAAATTTCTTTATTTGGTTTAATTATTGAGCCAAAACGGTTAATTAATTTTGAAAAAGTTGATCAGCCTGCTGCTCATGAGATTTTCTTACGCGATGCATTAACTACTGGTAACTTGGGTACAGTTCCACCATTTTTAAAACACAACTTACTTAAGCTTGAAGAAGTAGAGCGAGTTGAAGATAAATTACGTCGCCGCGATTTGGTGGTCGATGAAGAAACAATTTATCAGTTTTATGCGTCGAAAATTCCTGAGGAAATCGCGAGTCGCCGTAGTTTTGAAGACTGGCGTGCAACGGTAGAAGCAAATAATCCTCGTTATTTATTTATTGACGATGATGCGCTCTGGCTAAATGACCGACCAACAACGCAGCAATTCCCAGATCATCTACACAATGGGCAACTACGTTTAGCAACGACATATCATTTTGACCCTAGCCATGATGAAGATGGTGCTACTGTTCAAATTCCTGTACAGGCATTGCCTCAAGTTGATGAAAATATTTGGTCATGGGGAATTCCGGGTTGGCGCCAAGATTTAATTGAGGCTTTACTCAAAGCTTTACCTAAAGACAAGCGTCGTAATGTAGTGCCTATTCCTGATACAGCTCGTAAGCTCATGCAAGGGGTTGATGCAGTACATTTACGTGAACATATTTTTAGTTATTTAGCTTTTGCCTTGCGTGGTGAGCAAATTACTGAAAAAGATTTCTCGTTTGAACGTATTGATCCATATTTGGTGCCTTTCATTAAGGTTATTGATGAAAAAGGTAAGCTGATTGCGAAAGGGCGTGATTTACCTGAGTTAAAAGCACGTTGTCGTGTAGAAACGCATCGTCCAGTGAAACAGCAAAAAGGTGAGTTTAAGGACTTTCCTGAAAACTTTACTTTTGAGGCCTCTCATAAAGTCACGGGCGTTGTAGTAAAGCAATATCAGGCTTTAGTGCCGACCAAGGCTTTTGCTGACCTCGAAGCTAAAGATGAGTCAGACATTGTTATTCAAACGTTTAACGATCAGGCTGAGGCGATTAAACAGCATCGTGAAGGTATTATTCGTCTAGTCCATATGCAACTTGGCGATTTGGTTCGTCAGTTGAAAAAGCAGATTTCAAAACCGCTCGCGTTGGCTTATTCACCTTTGGGCGATAAAGCTAAGCTTGAGCAGATGTTGGTCTATGCAACCTTGCAGATGGCAATTACGACTCTGCCAATTAACGCAGATGAATTTAACAAACTGCTCGAGCAAGTTAAAAAGCAATTTTTGACCCATGGTCAGCAAGCACTTGAGCAGTTAAGTGATATTTACATTCAGTGGCAGCAAATCCGTCGTCAGCTTTTAGTGCTTGATCCAAACGTATTTGGACGCAGTATTGATGATATTGAAGATCAGTTAGATTTAATGTCACTTGGTAATTTTGTTTACTGCCAACCAGTCGATCTTTGGCAGGAATATCCGCGTTATTTAAAAGCACTGCTATTGCGTTTAGATCGATTGCCAAATAATCTACAGCGAGATCATGCTGCAATTGACGATGTCGATCCATGGATGGACAAGGTATTTAAATTCAAAAACGATCCAAAAATCAAAGAATTGTATTTGATGTTGGAAGAATTCCGCATTTCTTTATTTTCTCAACCGATGAAAACCAAGATGCCTATTTCGCCAACTCGACTGCAAAAGTTATGGGATCGTTTGGGAATCAGTTAAGATAGATCGGGGTCTGTTTATGCTGTTGTTTAGCCTACAACGCAATTTATAAATGAAAGATTAACAGACCCTATTCATTTTTTTAGGAGTTTTACATGGGCATTCGTATCACAGGTACTGGGTTATTTCACCCAACAGAAATCATTTCTAATGAAGAACTGGCCGACAGTTTAAATGCTTATGTGGAACAATATAACCAAGAGAATGCAGAGAAAATTGCAGCAGGTGAACTCGAAGAATTACGTGGTTCTAGTGCTGAATTTATTGAAAAAGCGTCTGGTATTAAACGCCGTTACGTGATTGAAAAATCGGGTATTCTCGATCCAACACGTTTACGTCCTCGTTTGTCTGAACGTTCAAATGATGAACTTTCACTTCAAGCAGAGTGGGGCGTGATTGCTGCGAAACAAGCAATGGAAAATGCAGGCGTAACTGCTGAAGATATCGATGTTGTAATTTTGGCATGTTCAAACATGCAGCGTGCTTATCCAGCAGTTGCGATTGAAATTCAGTCGGCACTTGGCATTCAAGGTTATGCCTACGACATGAACGTTGCATGTTCAGCTGCCACTTTTGGTTTGAAACAAGCGGCAGATGCAATTCGTTCAGGCGCTCGTCGTGTTTTATTGGTGAACGTTGAGATTACATCGGGTCACTTAGATTACCGTAATCGTGATTGTCACTTCATTTTTGGTGATGTTGCAACGGCTTCTATTATTGAAGAAACCACTACTAAAACTGGTTTTGAAATTTTAGATATTCATTTATTTACTCAATTTTCAAACAACATTCGCAATAACTTCGGTTTCTTAAACCGTAGCGAAGATGCAGTGGTTGACGACAAGTTATTCCGTCAAGATGGTCGCAAAGTCTTTAAAGATGTTTGTCCGTTAGTGGCAAAAATCATTAATGCGCAGTTGGAAAAAATGCAGTTAACTGCAAACGATATTAAGCGTTTCTGGTTACACCAAGCCAATGCCAACATGAATGAACTAATCTTGAAATATGTGGCGGGGAAAGAGGCAGATCTAAGCCGTGCCCCAATTATTCTAGATGAGTTTGCTAATACCTCTTCAGCAGGCGTGATTATTGCTTTACACCGTACAGGCCACGAAGTAGATAATGGCGAGTATGGTGTGATTTCATCTTTCGGCGCTGGTTATTCAGTCGGTTCGATTGTTGTACAAAAGCATGTTGCTTAAGCTACAAGATTAATTAAAAAAACGCTCGTAAGAGCGTTTTTTTATGAGCGAAATAATATAAAAAAGCGGGCCAAAATTGGCCCGCTTAGATTGAATAAAAAGTTATTAAAACTTTTTGGTGTAGTTTACAAACAGGCGATCTTCACCAAAGTCATTACCATGTTTAACGTTGTAATCAATACGAATGTATTGCAGGGCAACACCTTTTAGGAACGGTTGCTGAAATGCGTAGTTTAAAATCACATTCGACTCGGTTTCATGGTTTTTCTCACCATTGGCTGCTTTAAAATCATGGCCATAGACATATTTCACCATTGCGTTTAAGCCCGGTACATAATCTTTAAAGTCGTAGCCATACATTACATGATAAGACTTTTCGTCTTCTTTAAAGAAACCAGTAGCGTTCCAGTTAATGAAATACGTCTCTGGTAAGAAACCATCTGGTAATGGATAAGCCGACTCACCGATAATCTGCTGGTATCCCAAGCCAAAGGTATGGTTTTTTACTTTAAGAGTCTCCAGCACCCCAATATTTTGTGCATCAATATCAAAAGTGTTGCCGTCATCTTTTGCATTAAAGTACTTAAACTTAGAGGTCAGGGCAAAATTAGGTTGTTTCCAATTATGCTCAAGTCCAACATAGTGTTTGTTGTAGAGATCTTCTAAATTACCAAAATAATATTCGCCCTTTAAAGACGGCGTAAATTGATAGCGCAGATCTATGTAGTTCAGGCCATCAGATTCTTTGGTCATTCCATTTGCCGTGAATGAAAACTTTTTAAAGTCTTCTTCATTTCGTGGAGAGACTTTTTCAACCCGACCAATTTCTGCATAAAGCTGATCTGAAAGTTGCGACTTAAGATTGGTTCCCCAATATGAAGCAAGTAATTGTCGGCTCGCATCAACAGCTGTTACAGGCAGGGCTAACCAAAGCTCACCGACACTTAAAAGAGTTTTGTCATAGCTCAGTTTTAAGGTCGCACCGTATTTTAAAAAGTCAGATGCTTGTGACTGTGTTTCTTTATTAAAAGGCAAAACTGTATCAGCGACGTGTTTGTCCGAACTTAGACGTACAGCGTATTGAACAGAAGCATCGGCACCAATCGTAATAGGCTTGTCCGCAATTTGCAGTGGGGTGTCATGCATTTTCGATTTATAAAATAGCGATGCTGCTTGAGACCAACTACCAGTATCTTTGAGGGCATCATTATCAAAATTACGGTTGATATAGGCATTTTTTAGCGTGAATTTCCATTCATCTTCGGGCTGCTGATTTGGATTTACAGCAAATGAATTGCCACACATCAACACTAAGGTCGCAAAAGTTAAAGCACATGGCTTAAAGCGGTGTAATAATTCCATAATCCATTTCCAAAAAGATGCGCCAGTCCTCGGCGCATTTATGTTTACTGTTGAGTAATCGTGTTTTGAGGGTTAAAAGTTGATGGCGTTTGTGCGGCAACAGAGGCTTTTAGATTGACCATAAATATTGCAAGTGCAGCAATCACACCCGGAATTGCAATCGCTAAGAAATTCATTTGGTGAGGAAGCTCAAGTGTGAGTAGGGCTCCGGTTAAAACTGGTCCGATAATCGCACCGATACGGCCAATGCCAGATGCCCAGCCCATGCCAGTTGAACGAAGTGCTGTCGGATAGAACTGTGCAACGAAAGTATAGAGTAAGATTTGCGAACCAATTGTGGCAGCGCCAGCAATCGCAATCAGGCTATATAAAATAAATTGTGGACTATTAATGCCAAGCAGAATTAAAGCTGCTGATCCCACAATAAACATAATGGTAATAACAGGTTTTAAATGGAATCTATCTGCTAAAGCACCACCACCAATTGCACCCACCATGCCGCCAATATTGAGTGCAAAGAGGAATAACATGCTTGCACCTAATGAGTAGCCCGCTTGCAGCATGAGTTTAGGTAACCAGCTTCCTAAGGCATACACCATGAGTAGGCACATAAAGAAAGCAATCCAGAACATAAATGTGCTGAAGGTACGACCTTGTTGGAAAAGTGCTCGGACAGGGGCATCAGTTGTGGTGCTTTCATTTAACACCAGTTGAGTATTGGCGTTTACCTGCGTTTCTGGCGCAATTTTACTAACAATACCTTTCGCCTGCTCGCTATGGTTTGATTTCACTAAAAAGGCGAGAGACTCTGGTAAAAACTTCCAGATCAGTGGGAGCAATAACAGGGGAATACCTGCAATTAAAAACATGATTTGCCAGCCCATGTCTTTCACGAGCCATGCACCGAGTAGAGCAGATGTCATGCCGCCAATAGCATAGCCACTAAACATGATTGCGACTAATGTACTGCGGATTTTTTTGGGTGCGTATTCAGTCATAAGCGCGACGACGTTTGGCATAACGCCACCAATCCCAAGACCTGCGATAAAGCGCAAAATAGCAAACTCTGTTGGTCCTTTGGCAAAGGCACCCATAAAGGTAAATCCGCTAAATAAGGTGACACAAATCAGGATGGTTTTTTTACGTCCCAGTTTGTCTGAAAGTGTGCCAAAAATCATGGCACCAAACATCATTCCGAATAGAGCAGCACTGGCGAGTAAACCAGCTTCTACCGCAGTTAATGACCATTGCTGCATTAACAGAGGAAGAGCAACCCCATAAATAACTAAATCATATCCATCAAAAATAATAATAAGTAAGCACCAGATTAAAACTTTCCAATGAAAAGATGTAAAACTGGCTTTATCAATTAACTCATTAATATTAACCTTGCTCGTATCCATTTTCTTCACCTCCAATTTGTGAAGCATCGCGTTATTTTTAAATAAACTATTTTGTTATTGGGTTAGAGTCAAAAACCTAATTGATATATCTTTATGTCTTTAAGGTATTGTGATTTTATCGATTTAATTATTTGAAAAATATGTATTTATTTTTATTTCTTTAGTTGGCTTTGTTGTGTCTTTAAAATAGGTCTAAATATTGTATTATGAGAATTTTAAGGATTTTAGAGATGTTTTTTTATAGATTTTATTGATGATAATCATAGCTAAAAATATAGCTAATTTTATATTATGAATTGAAGTGAAAATATAAAAACAAAATACTAAAGTCTATTATTTAATTATTTTAGAGATTCATCTTAAAAATGAAATTTAATCTATATTCAATAAAAATCGCCAAATCAGAATTAGCAAATTATTTGCATCCTGATTTGGCGATTGAGGCTTTATTTTAGTGGTGGGTGCTTAGATAAAAATTAATTTATAGCTGGAGTTGAGCGTGGTGTGAGAATGAAATGGGCGATTACACCAATACAAATGCCCCAAAAAACTGAGCTTAATCCAAGAAAATGCATGCCTGATGCCGTCGCTAAAAAGGTAATAAGAGCAGCATCACGTTGACTATCATTTTTCATGGCAACAGAAATATTGGTCGCAATTGCTCCAAGCAAGGCTAAACCTGCCAGTGCTGCAACCAACTCTTTAGGAAGTAAGCTAAATAGCATGACAATACTGCCAGCAAATAACCCACCTAAAATATAAAAAATCCCATTGGCGATTCCTGCGATATATCGTTTTTCTTTAAGTTCATGTGCATCTTTGCCCATACATAAAGCTGCGGTAATTGATGCAAGCACAATGGTAATACCGCCGACACAGGCAACAGCTAAAGAAGCAATACTGGTGACAGTAATAATAGGTTTGGCTGGGGTGTTGTAACCGCTGAGTTTCATAATCGCCATACCCGGTAAAAATTGACCGGTTAGACTGACTAAAATAAGAGGAATAGCGAGGTTCAGTGTTGAGTTCCATGTCCATTCTGGGCTAATCCACTCCGGAATAGCTAAACTAAAACTCACATCAACCGGATTCATTTTGCCCAAAATGAGGCTTAATGAAACTCCAGCAGCTAACACCCAAATCATGGTGTAGCGCGGCATTAAACGTTTGGCAATTAAAAAGACAATAAGCATGCTAAAGACAATAAAAGGCATGCTATCAGACGCGGTAAATAGGCCAATACCAAATTGAAAAAGAATCCCCGCCATCATGCCGGCAGCGACATCTTGGGGAATCCACTTCAGTAACTTGTCGAAGTAACCTGTAACGCCAATTAAAAAAATAACGATGGCAGAAGTAATATAGGCGGCTACCGCTTCATTCAGTGAGACATTTGGAAATAGGGTAACTAAAAGGGCAGTACCCGGTGCAGACCATGCGGTTATGACAGGCGTTTTATATTTAATTGAAAGATAAATACCTGAAACGGCGGCACCAATTGAGATTCCCCAAATCCATGACACCATCATATCGGTAGACACATGAGCACGCTGAGCAGCTTGGAAAAAAATAATTAGTGGGCCTGAGTAAGAAATTAAAACCGCAAGAAAGCCAGCAACTGTTGCTGATATGGACCAGTCATTTTTTAATGTCTTTAACAGGGTTGCCATGTGTGATTGCCTCCATGCAAATCATGTTATTTACCCAATCATGCAAAAAGATCAGGGTTAACCCTGATCTCCACCTCCGACTGAAATAACCGAGCCAGTCATATATGATGCTTCGTCTGATGCAAGAAATAAAATTGGATTGACTTGTTCTTGAATTGTGCCATAACGGCCCATAAATGTTCGATCTATTGTTTGATCAACCACTTGCTGCATCCAGTCTTTTTCATTTTGACTTAACGGGTTGGGATTGCGTGGTACTTTGCGAGGCGGTGCTTCGGTTCCACCCGTCGCAACAGCATTGACTCGAATTCCGTCTTTGGCATGTTCAAAAGCAAGCGATGCCGTTAAAGCATTTACGCCACCTTTAGATGCCGAGTAGGGAATACGATTAATACCACGGGTTGCAATTGAAGATACATTTACAATAACACCCGACTGTTGCTCAATCATGGCGGGTAACACAGCACGGCAGCACCATAATGTTGGGAATAATGAACGATTTACTTCCTTAATGATCTCTTCTTCAGAAAACTCTTCAAAAGGTTTCATCCAGATCGCGCCACCTACGTTATTAATCAGGATATCTACCCGACCATAATGTTCAATGGCTTTTGCAACAACCGCTTGCGCGCCTGCATAGGTTTCTAGGTCAGCATTAATCGTAACAGCATCACCTCCTGTACTCTGAATTTCTTTGAGAACGTCTTCAACGTATTCAGAGCGGTCAGCCATGACGACTTGTCCGCCTTCAGCTGCAACTTGTAGTGCCACGCCACGACCAATACCTTGAGCACTACCCGTAACAATCACAACCTTATCGGTAAATCTTTGACGGTTTGACATAGATAATTTCTCCACCTGTTAATTCGCAGAGAATTTTTCAAACAAGAAATTAGCAGGTTTGATATTTTCAGTTTCTAACCAGCCACGTACAGCCTCTACCATTGGCACTGGGCCACATAGGTAAACATCGACGTCGCCACCGTTTAACCATTCACTTTCAATATGACCAGTCACATAGCCTTTGCGTTCATGGTTGCTCTCTGGGCTTGCGACCACAGTTCGATATTCAAACCATGGGAATTTCGCCTGTAACTCATTGAGTTTTTCTAGAGCAACTAAATCAAAGTCATTGGTGACACCAAAGACTAAACGAACAGGCTGTTCTGAACCTTTCTCTTCGAGTACTTGTAGCATTGACATAAATGGGGCAATGCCAGTACCACCTGCGAGCATCAGCACTGGACGCACTACATTACGTAAATAGAAGCTACCGAATGGACCAGTAAATGTCATTTTTTCGCCAGCTTTGGCATTCTTACTTAAGAATTCACTCATTTTGCCATTCGGTACGTTACGGACCACAAAGCCTGTTAAGCGATTACCTGGTTTTGAGCTAAATGAATATGAACGTGTTTCGCCAGTGTCAGGAATAGCAACATTCACATACTGACCTGCAAGGAAATGAATATCTGGTTGACCTTCATCAAGTTGGATATCAAATGTGATGGTTGAGCCTGATAAATTTTCAACGCGGGCTAATGTACCTTGGAAGCTATGAATTGCAGTTTTGCAAACATCTGACGAGGCTTGAATCTGGAATACCGCATCTGAAGTTGGACGACATTGGCAAGCAAGAATATAGCCTTGCTCAGCTTCTTCTGGTGTTAGTGCATCTTCAATATAGGTTTCTTCTGGCATGTCATAACTACCGGACTCGCAAAATGCGCGGCAAGTTCCACATGCTCCATCACGGCAATCCAAAGGAATATTAATTTTTTGGCGATAGGCTGCGTCAGATAGGGTTTCGCCTTGAGCTACGTTAATGAAACGTGTAACACCATCTTCAAATTGAAGTGCAACATTGTGGTTTGACATGGCATGTATCCTACAAAATATTTGAAACTTTATACCCTCAGTCAACAGTCCGTTTAACTGAGGGGGTATGTCTTAAAGGTGGTAGATATCAATCACTTGATTGATGTAGTCATTTTTCAAAACGACATACTTGCTCAAGATTTTTGGTTGATCACCTGAAAAATCGATCACATAACGTGACATACCGAAATAGCTATAATTTGTCTTGTAACGGAAACTCAAGGTATTCCAGTTAAAGCGAACAGTAACTTTGTCGCCGTCGCGCTCAACCACTTCAACGTTGGCAATATTGTGGCTTGTGCGTGTGTCCGGCATGGTTGCAGATGAGCGTTCAGTTTTGATACGGAACACCCGATCTTCTAAACCTTGACGGTCTGGATAATAAATAAGTGAAATTTCAGATTGTGGATCTTCAGTTAATTTATCGTCGTCATCCCAAGCTGGCATCCAGAAAGAAGCTTCTGGTGCATAGCATTCAAGCCAGTCATCCCATTGTTCATCATCTAAAAAGCGAGCTTCACGATAGAGAAACTGAGCAATATTTTCTAAAGTTGCTTTGTCTTGAGCACTCATACTGTTTCTCCCTGATCAGCAATTTCTTTCTCTGATGCAATCGCGTGTTTCATGGTTTGTAACCAATATTGATGTTGGGCAAGATAAAGCCCTTCATCTTCAGTTTTGATCCCACTTAACATGGGTTTTAAACCAATTTCATTTGCTGCATCGTCTGGTCCATAAATCCAATGTTTTGAACCACGGCACATGTCATTCCATTCAAGTGCAATTCCTGCGTAGCCTGCCTGACAAGCACGGAATTCTTCTAAATCGTCTGGTGTTGCCATACCTGAAGCATTAAAGAAATCTTCATATTGACGGATACGACGTGCGCGAGCTTCAGGTGCTTCGCCTTTAGGCGCGATACAATAAATGGTAACTTCGGTTCGATTAACCGAAAGTGGGCGAAGTACACGAATTTGTGAACCGAACTGATCCATCAAATAAACATTTGGATAGAGACACAAGTTACGTGAACGCTCAATCATCCATTTCGACATTGCTTCGCCGTATTTTTCGGTGTATTCGTCTGCTTTCGGGAAGTTTGGACGGTCTTCTGGGTTTGCCCATTGTGTCCAAAGCAACATGTGGCCATTTTCAAAGCCATACGAGCCACCGCCTTGTTTACCCCAAGAACCTGCACTCATGGCACGAATGTTATCGGCAGCTTGAGTTTCTTTACGGTGTTGAGTTGTTGCTGCATAGTTCCAGTGAACAGCAGAAACATGATAACCATCGGCACCATTTTCAGCGGTGAGTTTCCAGTTGCCTTCATAGGTATAGGTAGATGAACCACGTAAAACTTCTAAACCATGTTCAGACTGGTCAACAATCATGTCGATGATTTTGGTGGTTTCACCCAAGAATTCTTCAAGTGAAGGAACATCGGGATTTAAGCTACCAAATAAGAAACCTTTGTAACTCTCAAAACGAGCCACTTTTTTAAGGTCGTGTGAGCCATCTTGGTTAAAACAGTCAGAATAGCCTGCTTCACTTGGATCTTTAACCTTAAGCAATTTACCTGAGTTGTTAAACGTCCAGCCGTGGAAAGGGCAAGTATACGTTGCTTTATTACCACGTTTGTAACGGCAAAGTTGTGCTCCGCGGTGTGAACACGCATTGATCATGGCATTGAGTTCGCCGTTACGGTTACGTGCAATAATGACTGGCTGACGACCAATGTAAGTGGTGTAGTAGTCATTATTGTTTGGAATTTGGCTTTCGTGCGCTAAGTAAACCCAATTGCCTTCGAAGATATATTTCATTTCGAGGTCAAAAAGTGCTTCGTCAGTAAAAACTGAGCGATGAAGTTTAAACTCACCTGTATCGATGTTATCGACAAGTAATTCATCAATACGGTCAAGATGGCTAGTATTGATTACAGGAATACGTGGCATGTCCGTTCTCCGACTTTCCAAAAGTGTGGAAGTCACCAAGGCCTTAGCTATGATCTAAAAGGTCTTGATATCCTAATATTGTCAATGAAGCGCATGAGTGCGCTGGGTGTTTAACCGTGAATTGATGAAGATGAATAACTGGAAGATTGGCAAGAAGGCTTGTTCACAAAGCAATTCATCACTTCATCGGTTTGTTGCTTGTATATACCTTAAAAGAATGGTTAAACTGTGTCTAAGACTGAATTTGCATTTTTTTATATCTTAAAGGTATGGAAACCTTATGGAACTAAGACATTTACGGTATTTTGTGGCTGTTGTTGAAGAACAGAGCTTTACAAAGGCAGCCGAAAAACTATTTATTGCTCAACCACCTCTGAGTAGACAGATTCAAAATCTGGAAAGCGAGCTTGGCATTCAATTGTTTGAGCGTGGAAGTCGTCCTTTACAAACTACACAAGCAGGGCATTTCTTTTACCAGCACGCCGTTAAACTTTTGTCGAATGCTGAAGAAATAAAAAGTATGACCAAGCGTATTGGTCTCATCGAAAGAAGTATGACCATTGGTTTTGTTGGGTCTTTACTCTATGGTTTGTTACCTCGAATTATTTATTTATTTCGCCAGCAGCAACCCCATTTGAATATTCAGCTCATGGAGTTAAGTACTACTGAACAGCTACAGGCATTAAAAGAAGGACGTATTGATGTCGGTTTTGGACGTTTAAGAATTAGTGATCCTGCTGTGAGACGTATTTTGCTACGTAAAGAGCGCTTGGTGGTTGCTGCGCATACGAGTCATCCAATTGCACAGCGTACGGAAGGGGTATATCTGGCCGATCTTATTGATGAAAAGATGTTTATGTATCCCACTTCGCCGAAACCCAATTTTTCGACTCAGCTTTTAAATATATTTGCCGAGCATAGTTTAGTTCCAAAAAATATGCATGAAATACGGGAAATTCAATTGGCTCTTGGGTTGGTCGCAGCGGGAGAAGGGATCTGTATTATTCCAGCAAGTGCCGATACCATTCGATTTCCACACTTAAACTATATTCCGATTTTAGATAATGGCGCGGTCAGTCCAATTTTTATTACAGCACGGGCAATGGATCGAAGTGAAGATTTACAGTCACTGTTTGATTGTATTTATCAAGTTTATGACTTAGAAGGGATACCTTATCAACGGACTGTCTTTACACTCGATCAAAACCCGATAGATGATTCAAACGGTATCGATTTTTAAATAAGAGAAGTGCATAGACTCAAAAGTTGAAGCTATGCGTTGGTGTGTTTTAGAAAGCCCAAATCAGTTTTAGCCAGCTGGTATGGCCTTCGGGACGATATTCGACTTCGGTTTCTTTTAAAAATTTAGCTTCAATAGACCAGTTCTTATCAGCATATTGAATGCCTGGACCAATTGCAAAAGCCTGTCCTTTAAACCCAATGTCACTTCCGTTTACTTTGTCATCTGTGGTTTGTTTAAAAGCATAGCCTTCAACTGCCACTTTGAGTTTTGGGTTAATGCGATAACCCAAGCTATAGTCACCCGCAATGTATTGTCCAGATTGGTAGTCGGTTGCATCGTTACGCGTATTCCAGCTATAAGACAGTTTAGTAGAAAGATCTAAACCTGCTGCGTTGGCATAACTATAGGCAAGAATAGGTCGAATGGTGTGATAGTTTTTCCCGAGATTAGTTTCAACTGGATGTGTCGCACTTGGAGTGTCGTATTCTCCTGTCCCGAGCACAGTTTCTAGGGCTGCAATCCAGTGATGATTTCCTTGATGCCAGCCGAGCATACCACCCAAAATCAAGTCTCCGAGTCCTTGGTTTGAGTCAGCCATTCCATTTACTTTGAGTCTTAGATCAACCAATGGCTGGGCTGCATAAAACCCGAGTTGTCCATCCAGAATTTTTTGATCGGTCATCCAGACCAACCGCGGAACCACGGCGTTGACATCAACATGGAACTGATCGGGACCATTTTGAAACTCTGATGCGTGATAATTTTGATAATAACTGAGTAGATAAACCCCAGCAGGTGGTAAGGCACCCGCCATCATACCTTCGGCACCTAAAGCAAAAGAGTCCGAGCCGTTTTCTGTCGCAAATGCAGAGGGAAGGTAAAGGGCGCTGGTTACACCACATATGATTGCAGCAATTTTGTTATTCATAGAATGTCCTATTCTGTGTTGTTTGGCTTGTCACTAAAAAAACGTTATTCCTTAACGGTCTTTAAAATTTGAGTCTGTTTAACCTGTAAATTTGGAATGCAGAACTCCTATGAGCTTTGTATTTTCTTTATAAATTACAGATACAAAGCTCATTTGAAAAAGTGGAGTGCTTAAAGGTTTATCTTTAAATATGTTTGAATAAGGCCGAACGTGACTGTCCAGCAGCACCATCGGCTGCACTTAAGAAGCGTTCAGTGTGAATGTCCCGTTCGAATAAGCGACTTTGCATGAGTGTTGAAATTGCCGAGTCGATCATGATGGGTGGACCACACAAATACGCTTTGTGTCCACCACATCGATTTTCAAAGTAATCGGCAACAGCCTCGTGCACAAATCCGGTAAATCCAGTCCATTGATCTTCTGCTTTTGGCGCATTGAGAGCAGGAATATAGCGGAAGTTCGGATAGTCTTTTACAAGCTGTTCAAACAAATCTCGGTTGTATAGCTCTGCCAAGTCTCGTGCTCCTTGGAAGAGGTAAATGGTGCGACTATCTCCAGACTCAAGTAAATCTAAAATCATCGATTGTGGACTTGAAAGACCTGAACCACCTGCAATGAAAATAGCATTTTGATTATCTGACTTGCGTACAAAAAATTGACCATAAGGGCCTGAAATATCAAGCTGATCGCCCTTGGCAAGTTGTTCATGCACATAAGTCGTCGCTGCACCGCCTTCAACTTTACGAATATGCAGCTCAACGATGCCGACTTCACTTGGCAAATTGGCAATTGAAAATGCACGAGTTCCTTCAATGTTTGGAAATTGGACATTAATATATTGGCCAGCTTGGAACTCGATTGGGCGATCTAGTTGTAGTCGGATTCCTTTAATGGTTGGCGACAAGTCTTTTATATCAATGACGGTCGCTTGATAGTCTTGAACCAAATGACCTAAGAAATCTGGGTCTTCATCGACATCGGCTTCAATGACCATGTCGGATTGTGGTTTGCAGCAGCAGGCAAGCACCTTATTTTCATCACGTTCAATATCCATGAGCGCAAATGGCGAGGCTTCACCGACATCATAAAAACCGTTGGTGACTTGAACCTTACATGTCCCGCAAGTGCCATGACCACAGGCAAAGGGCAACCAAACGCCTTGACGTAAAGCGGCATCTAAAATGGTTTGGTCTTCTTCTACTTCAATCGTTGTTCCGATCGGTTCAATGGTGACTTGATAACTCATGACACACCTCCGAATTAAACGTAGCTATCGTTATAGCCATTTAACTCTGGCGTAACGAAACGAAGTAATGACTTATGCCCAAAACCAAGCTCTGCCAAAGTTTTTGTACTTTCAGGACTAATTGTTTGACCATCTAAGGTGTATTGCACTTTTGACCAATCAATTTTGGCAAAATCTGGATGTTGGGCAAAACCACCTGTAATTTGTTGCTCAATCAACTGTCCAAAAGTTTGTTGAGGGGAGGCAAGCATGGCATGTGCCGAGCAAAAAAGGGTGTGATGATCCCAACCCACGTAAAGTAAGAATTGATCGCCATAATTTTTTTGTAGATCAAGCGGTTCAAATTGATAGTTGTTGTGTATTGCGCGAACAGTCATGTTCAATCTCCTTATTTCCTATCAGGCAGCTTGATGACTGCCTGAACAATTCCTTGTGCTTAAGCTGCGTTGCCTTTCCATTTTTTCCAGCGCTGTTGGTCTGGAGAACCTTCAATATCTAGATTGTCAGCACCAACATTCATGCGGTAATAATCGCGGAGCATGGTTTCGAGGTCACCGCCACCACAGTTGCCTTGCAAAATTTGATTTACAGGTAACCATGCTTGTATATATTTCTCAGGCTCGCGTTCGAAAATGTCATGACAGCCATCTGAACAGGTGTGGTAGCGTTCGCCTTGGTAAATGGTACGGCGATAACTGAACTGAGTCGGGTCATCGCCCATTTCGGTAAAGGTCATTGGAATCTGACAAACCTGACAAAGCTGTGGTAAACCTGCGCTATAGAAGCGTTTACCTTCGGCTTCCATTTGGCGAGCCAACTCCCATTTTGGACGGTAGTATTTATCGAAAGTGTCTGGATATTTAGCCGATAACCAATCCATTTCTTCGTCGGTTGGAATCCATGTATGGAAACCGGCAGCATGACCAAAGTTATAGAAAATCCACCATGCCTGATGTGAGACATGCTCTTTTTCTTTCACAATGACATCGCTATATTTCGGCATACGGATGCCATAACGGCTTAAATCTTTAAATAGCGCCCCGCCTGCCTGTTCAAAATAAACTTCCCAAGCTTCTTTCCACGACATCACTTTGTTTGGCAGCATGTAATCCATCATCATGCCCACAATTGAAAGCAAACGCGTCCCACGCCAGAACCATTTATCAATCCATTCCTGCACAATCGGCACGTTGTCTTCATGTTGTTCGAGCAAGAATTTTACGATTTCCAGACCAAGCGTCATGTGGCGCGCTTCATCTGACTGTGCACTAAAACCAAAGGTTACGGTTGCCATATCGCCGTTATAAGCTGCTCCAGACATAAACGGAACAAACAGCAAGTTGGTAAGTACATATTCAAAAGCAAAACTAATCGCTAATAAAAACTCGAAAGGGCCAGCAGAACGGGCATCTTCAAAAAATGATTTAGGCACAGACAAATACCAAACGCGGTCATGCATATGCGCCCAGTCCTGAAAACCATCAAAGAACTTGTTGTAATGGCTCATGGCATGAATTTGGGTCTGTACATGACGCAGCTCATCAATCGACTGCATCTGAGAAGCAATACGTGCTCCAATTCCACTAAACTGGCGGCCTACATGGGCATAACCTTGATAAGCTTGATATTCAAGTGGAGTCACCGCCGTTAAAAAGAGTTTGATCGCATTTAAGTAGCGTTCATTACTGACATTCATCTGACCGTTGTTTTGAGCAAACGCATCAAAAATGGCATAAAGTTTTTTCTCTTTTTCTGCCTGATATTTCCAGTAAGCATCCATAGTTAAACGGAATGGATCTTCCCATTTAGACCAGTCCGTAATTTTGATGCCTTCAAACTCTTCATAAGGGAAGGCATCTTTACGGTCAGCATAGGAAAAGTCCCAGTCCAGATCACGGGTTAATGCACGGTAACGATCTTTCGCATTTAATTTTTTGCTGGTTTCTTTCGTTTGAGTTGTCATGATTGATCATCCTTAAATCTTTGTTAAACAACGTCTATGTTGTGATTAATTCCAATGAAGGCGGAAAGTATCGTCATCTTCTTCGACGTTGCCGCCCAGCGTAATCATGTTGAGTTGTAATGATTGGATGTCCCAATCTTGGCCAAGTTTTTCAGATACGGTTTCGGCTTTAATCACCAAATCAGTTTCACTTTCAATTCGGATCATGGCGGGGAAATACTGAATTGAAGCTTCAGGGTTATCTTCTTCAATCGCTTCGAGGATGTAGCGTGAAGTATCGTTGTCTTGTAACGCGAGATAGACTTTAGACATGTTGCTTCTCCTTAAGCATTTGTAAGTGGTTGTAGGCCGAGTTTTTTTGCACGTTCAATAACGGCTTTTTCTGCTTGATCAATTGCCTCTGCTGTTAAGGCTGCTGTTGCCCAAGGTGTAAAGGCTGCTTTCACTTGAGCTAGAGACTCAGTGAACCATTCATTTAATAGCTGTTTGTTATGATCGGATTCTGCTGCCGCAGTTTTAATGACGGTATCTGACCACTTACGTAAATCACCTAAAGTGTCTTTCATAAATTCAGTCAGCATGGCTAAGTCGCGAGCATTTTGAGTGACTAACCACTGATCAAACTGTTGATAGACGAGCTCTGTCACAAAGCAGTCAATCACAAGATTTTGTAATAAGAAAAGTTTGAAGTAGTCTTGCTCGGTGAGGCTTTCTTCACACAGACGGCGTAAGCCTTGCCATGCAGGATGTTGCATCCAAGCCTGTTTTGCCTGCTGTAGTGAGTCGCCGCTGTTGCCATCTAAAGCTAAGCCAATACGCGAGATGTACTGCGCAATTCCTAAACGATCCATCGCGGCATAAATACAAGCTTGGGTAAGCACGGTGCCATAACCATAGGCACTGCCAGACATCATGTGTAAGTTTGCAGTTTGTTCAACGTGGCGAAATGGCAATAGGCACTCAATGACCTTAGCTTTGACTTCATCAGACAAATGTTCTGCAAGCTGACGTTTTTCGAAAAAAGCAAAATTACTTTCGGCAGTGTCTTGTAAACGCGCACGGTGCTGAACATAAGTTCCATAATAGAATTGACGTGGATCTTTGAATGCATACCAATCTTGCATTTGCAGGGTAGTATGGGTTTTGTCATTTAAAGTCTTTTCAGGTTTCCACAAAGGACGATAGTGAAAGTTAGTTTCTGCCTGTACATCGAAACTTACTTCTTGATATCGAGTAGCTGGCTTACTACCAAATCGTCTTTCGATATAGGCGTAGTTCTGGCGGATAGGTTCGACATTTGACGTTTTGATTTCTAAAGTCATGGCTTTATCTCCTTATATTTTTTGCATTTGATCATCGTGATCGTTGCTATTACGTTGCGTGCCGACTAAGGTTGCTTCAGTGCCATAGCGCCATTTTTCTTCCTGAGCATCGTTAAAAGCTTGCTGCTCTTGGGTCATTTCAACCACTTGATTGGTCTTACAAAAATCATTAAATGCATGTTTAGGCAAAACCAGTTCCACAAATAGACTTGGATCGTGAATGGCAAAATCGAATTCGATAAACTCTGCGTTTAAGTCGCCAGTGACCCGAATATATTTGGTTAATGCTTCGACTTGAGGTTGCGTCATGCTGTACTCCATCAAGACATGGTCTTGAAATTGATGAATGCTCCTTGCTCTCGCTATAAGCTTTACAAAAGCTATGCCAACTTTATTTTTATTATTAAAAACAATTAATTAAGATTTTTATGGAAAATGAGGAATTTTTTAAATTCACCATTTCATGAATTTTTTTGAATGGTGAAATAGAGATATTCATGATTTGATGAATAGGGTCGTAAAAATTTCTTTTTAGATTGTTTGAGGCTTTAAATGGAGAGATTTAGAAATACTTTTTTAGTATGAAGTTATGTCTTTAAGATACTAGGACATTTATCTGGTTCTTCGATAAGATGAGATAAAACCCAAATGTGTTTAATGGATTAAAACAGATCACTCATGGCTCGAGTAAAATACGATACAACGGGACGATACGCAGATCATCCGCAAGAAATTCACGATTTGCTGTCTAAATTGCACTTTGATACTGCCCACGGCCAAATCTGGTTTGATGAATATCGGATGCTGCTTTTACACACCAGCATTATGGGATATTTGCGTAAAGACTTAGC
The DNA here is from genome assembly GCF_000588535.1 of Acinetobacter sp. 742879. Lineage (NCBI taxonomy): Bacteria > Pseudomonadati > Pseudomonadota > Gammaproteobacteria > Moraxellales > Moraxellaceae > Acinetobacter > Acinetobacter sp. 742879. The sequence goes on from NZ_JFYC01000016.1 coordinate 59,008, forward strand.
GCACATGATTGGGCTTGAACGGACCAAGCGTTTTTTTATTCGTTTAGGTTATCAAGCTGGGTTAAAAGATGCAGAAGTTACTACAAAAATGCGTCCCGATTTAAATGAACACGATGCTTTTATGGCGGGTCCACAAATGCACGCCATTCGTGGAATGGTGCAAGTACAGGCCAACCAGCTCAATTTAAGCCACGATAAAAAACAGTTTTATGCCGATTTAAATTGGCTCAATTCTTTTGAAGCCGATGTGCATTTAGAGCATTTTGGCCCAAGTGATGAACCTGCGTGCTGGATGCTTCTGGGTTATGCGTGCGGCTACAGTAGTTTTGCGACGGGCATGACCATTATTTATCAAGAAATAGAGTGTAAAGCTTGCGGCGATGAGCATTGCCGTATTATTGGTAAGCCTTTAGAAGAGTGGGAAAATGCTGATGAACTGATTCAGTTCATGTCTCCCGAACCTATGGAAAAAGAACTGATTGCGTTGCAGGCTGAACTTTTTGAACTTAAAAAATCAATTTATAGCGACAGTGAAGCCGATTACCAATTATTTAGTTCTGTGGGTAAGTCAGCATCTTATAAACAGGTCTGTGCATTATTAACAAAAGCAGCAGGTTCGAAAGTTTCTATTTTGCTACAAGGTGAAACCGGCGTTGGTAAAGAAGCTTTTGCTCGAGGAGTTCATGCAAATAGCCAAAGAAAAGACCAACCTTTTATTGCAGTAAACTGTGCAGCGATTCCACCAGAGTTAATTGAGTCTGAATTATTCGGGGTAGAAAAAGGTGCTTATACAGGAGCGCATCAATCTCGCTTGGGGAAGTTTGAACGAGCCAATGGTGGTACAATTTTTTTAGATGAAGTGATTGAGCTTTCTCCTCGTGCACAAGCAGCACTATTACGCATTTTGCAGGAAGGTGAATTTGAGCGAGTAGGAGATTCACAGACACGTATTTTAGATGTTCGTGTAATTACAGCAACCAATGAAGATCTTGAGCAGGCTGTAAAAACAGGGCGATTTCGGGCAGATTTATATTATCGCTTAAATATTTTCCCAGTGCAGATTCCGCCTTTGCGAGAGCGCCGTGAAGATATTCCTTTACTGGTTGAACATTTTCTTCGTCGCTTTGAAAAAATGTACGGCAAAACCATTCAGGGCGTAAGTGAAAAGACCAAAGTTTTTATGCAGCAATATGAATGGCCGGGAAATATTCGTGAGTTGGAAAACTTATTAGAAAGGGCGGTTTTATTAACGGACGATCAGCAACTGATTAAGTTAAATGCCATTTTTCCACAGATCAAGCATGACCCAGAGCAGGTGGTGACTGTGGAAACTGACTTTGAGCAATTATTAAAGGCAGAGTTTAATTTAGAAGAACACGAAAAGCAGTTAATTTTAACAGCTTTAAAAAAGGCAAATCATAATGTGTCTGAAGCGGCACGTTTATTAGGGCTAACTCGGGCAGCACTGGATTATCGAATTAAAAAATTTCAGCTTTGAGTCAATATCAACACGCTCAAAAATAAAGGCCTAACTTTAAACGTTAGGCCTTATTCATTATTGCACTTTCGCTGGGAAACCATCTTCTTCAAGCGCTTCGGTAATTTTATCGACGCTTTCACTGCTTTCAACAGTCACGATTTTGGTCGCTAAGTCTACATCTACTTTTGCATTTGGATCGACATCTTGAATCGTTGCAGTCACGCCACGAGCGCAGCCACCACAAGTCATATTTTCAATAAGTAGTTTCATGTTCATACTCCATCAAGAATGAGATGTTTGTTTGGATAACACTGAGTCTAAACCTTGTCATGATTGTAAGGTCAATACTAATTTTTTAAAAAAATATGCTTGACCTTCCCATGATGGGAATCTGTATGCTCAATACAGAATATTAAATTTTGCAAATTTGCAGAGGTGTTTGATGGACTCAAAAAACACAAAATTGCCACCATATAGTGAAACACTTCCAATCGAAGGCATGACCTGTGCCTCGTGTGTAGGTCGTGTCGAAAAAGCACTTAAGAAAGTTGAAAATGTAGAGATTGCTAACGTTAATTTGGCAACAGAAAAAGCCGTTGTTTATTCAAATCAACCGATTCAGCGCGAAGCACTAGTTAAAGCAGTTGAACGAGCAGGTTATGAAGTTCCAAAAGCTGCGCCAGTGGAGTTGTCTATTGAGGGCATGACCTGTGCATCTTGTGTTGCACGTGTTGAAAAAGCCCTTAAAAAAGTAGACGGCGTTCAAGAAGCCACGGTCAACTTAGCAACAGAGCAGGCTTGGGTACAAGCAGATGCATCAGTTAATGTTGAAGACTTAATTCGCGCTGTTAAAAAAGCAGGTTACGACGCTAAAGCATCTGAAAAAAATCAAGATGAGCAACTCGATAAAAAAGCGTCAGAGTTAGATCAGCTAAAAAAAGATTTGATCATTTCGATTGTGTTGGCCTTACCTGTGTTTATTTTGGAAATGGGTTCACATCTCATTCCAGCTTTTCACATGTGGATCATGGACACGATTGGTCAATACAACAGCTGGCTTTTACAGTTTGCTTTGACTACATTAGTGCTCGTTTTTCCAGGTCGTCGTTTTTACCAAAAAGGAATTCCAGCCTTATTGCGTTTAGCGCCAGATATGAACTCGCTAGTGGCTGTTGGAACTTTGGCTGCCTACAGTTTCTCAGTTGTAGCAACCTTTATGCCGCATGTGTTACCACAAGGCACGGTCAATGTTTACTTTGAAGCAGCTGCCGTTATTGTCAGTTTAATTTTACTCGGGCGATATTTTGAAGCCAAAGCTAAAGGACGTACTTCGCAAGCGATTCAACATTTGGTAGGAATGCAGCCTAAAACAGCCCGTATTCAACGTGACGGTCAAGTGGTTGAAGTTGCTGTTGCTGAAGTGGTCAGTGGAACTATCGTAGAAATTCGTCCGGGTGAACGTGTGCCAGTCGATGGTGAAGTGGTTGAAGGGCACAGCTACATTGATGAATCTATGATTACGGGTGAACCTGTCCCAGTCGAAAAAGTAGTGGGACAACAGGTGGTCGGTGGTACGGTCAATCAAAACGGAACACTGAACATTCGGGCAACCGCAGTGGGTAGCTCATCTGTACTTTCACAAATTATTCGCATGGTTGAACAAGCCCAAGGTTCTAAACTTCCGATTCAGGGTTTGGTCGATAAAGTCACTATGTGGTTTGTACCTGTAGTGATGTTAATTGCTGCAATTACTTTCTTGGTTTGGTTTATTTGGGGACCAGAGCCTGCGCTCACTTTTGGTCTGGTGAATGCTGTTGCGGTACTAATTATTGCGTGTCCTTGTGCGATGGGACTTGCAACACCAACTTCTATTATGGTCGGTACTGGACGTGGTGCTGAGTTAGGTGTCTTGTTCCGTAAAGGTGAAGCTTTGCAGCTTTTACAAGAAGTGCAGGTCGTTGCAGTTGATAAAACGGGTACACTCACCGAAGGCAAACCGACACTGACTGACTTTAATGTGCAACAGGGCTTTGAACGCAAACAAGTGCTGACTTTAGTTGCCTCAGTCGAAGCCAAGTCTGAACATCCGATTGCACTCGCGATTGTTCAAGCAGCAGAAAGTGAAGGCCTAAACTTATTACCAGTAACAGCATTTAATTCGATTACAGGCTCAGGTATTGAAGCGGAAGTTTTAGGTCAAAAAGTACAAATTGGCGCAGATCGTTATATGCATCAACTTGGTTTAGACACCAACTCATTCCAAGCGATTGCTGCTCAATTGGGTGAAGAAGGCAAAACACTGCTTTATGTTGCTATCGATCAGCAACTTGCTGCAATTATTGCCGTGGCAGATCCAATTAAAGAAACAACCTATGCTGCGATTGAGGCCTTGCATCAATTAGGTCTCAAGGTTGCCATGATTACAGGAGATAACCGTCATACGGCGCAGGCGATTGCTAAAAAGCTGAACATTGATGAAGTTGTGGCAGAGGTTTTACCCGAAGGCAAAGTGGACACAGTTCGCCAACTGCAAAAACAATATGGTCGTTTGGCCTTTGTAGGTGATGGTATTAACGATGCACCAGCCTTGGCGCAAGCAGATGTCGGTTTAGCCATTGGTACAGGAACAGATGTTGCCATTGAAGCTGCAGATGTGGTGCTGATGTCAGGTAGTTTAAAAGGCGTACCGAATGCAATTGCATTAAGTAAAGCCACCATGCGAAACATACGTCAAAACCTGTTTTGGGCATTTGTATATAACGTAGCCCTAATTCCAATTGCAGCAGGTGCGCTATATCCAGCATTTGGCGTTTTACTCTCGCCAATGTTTGCAGCAGGTGCAATGGCACTTTCTTCGGTTTTTGTTTTAGGTAATGCATTACGCTTAAAACGCTTTCATGCGCCAGTACAGTAAGCGTGCTGAAAATCAACTTTTGGTTTAAGATCATGACAGCAGGTCTTAAACCAAATTTAGTATTTGAGGTGTGAGATGAATATCGGTCAGGCATCCAAACATTCGGGCATTTCGGCGAAAATGATTCGCTACTATGAAGAAATCGGTTTACTTGAAGCAGCTCAGCGTTCTGCTTCTGGCTATCGCATTTATTCAGAAACAGACCTTAAAACTTTAAACTTTTTAAAGCATGCTCGAGAGTTAGGTTTTTCATCCGAACAGATGAAAGAACTCATTTCGCTTTGGAAAAACACAGATCGGCATAGTGCAGAAGTGAAAGCCCTAACTGTAAAACATATTGCCGAGTTAAAACAAAAAATCGCTCATCTACAAGAGATGGTTAATATCTTGCAGGCTTCAGCCGATGATTGCTGTGGTAACCAACAAGCTTCTTGTGCCATTTTAGATCACATAGAAAAAGGTGTGGGTGTAAGCTAAAAATTATAAAAATAAAAAGGAAAAATGATGACTTATACAGCTTCTTGTCTTTGCAATGGCGTTCAACTCAACATTAATGCTGAATTAAATCCCATTATGGTTTGTCACTGTAAGCAATGCCAAAAAGCACAAGGAGCTGCTTTTGCAGCTATTACACAGATACAAAAAAGTGATTTAAACATTGTGCAGGGTGAAAATCTTTTACAGGCCTACTTTGCTTCTCCAAACAAGAAGAGAGTGTTCTGTAAAACTTGCGGTTCACCGATCTGGAGTGAACGTCTAGATAAGCCAGAAGTGGTACGCCTGAGGGTCGGACTTATTAATGAAGAAATATCGACACCAGTCATCTCTCATGCTTTTGTCAATTCACAAGTGAAGTGGTATCCAATTTGTGATGACGCTCGCCAATATCCAAATGGGGTAGAAAACCCTTAAATATTAAGGATAGATCGTATTTTGTTCATTTGTAAAAAAACGTGAACAAGACTAGTCATGAATAAATAATGTGCTATAACTGTACCTAAGGTAATCGTAATATCTCCTCGATCCACAGGGAAACTTGGGACAGGGCAAAAGATACGATAAGACCTTACATATAGCTAGCAAAGAGCAAACAAGAGTTGGATAGACACAACGCTTACATTGCTCACCGTTGCAGAAAAGCCCGTGAAACGGGCTTTTTTAATGCCTGTAAAAAAGCTATTTCTTATTTGGAAATATCTTATACTTTTAAACTATTTATGAAAAAGTAATGTAAAAATAATAAAATATTTCAAATATACAGACTTTTCTGTATTGCAATTTATTTTTATTAAGGGTACATTTGGTTAACGGTTTAAAGTTCAAGTTTAATAATGAACTCATGGTCGTTGTGGGAGATCTAAGAGCCTGCATTTTCCCCAAGATGCGGGTTTTTTTTATGCCTGTAAAAAAGTAAAAATTGTAATCAGCTTAAATAAAAAATATCTAATTTACTGTTATCTAAAATATTTTAATGAGCCTACGATCTAAAGATTGCGTAGGCTTAAAGTTGTGAATACCACTTAGGAACGATATGCCAGACAAGCTTGTGCGCAAGCAAGACATGCTTTAGCACAAACTTGGCAGTGTTCGTGGTCATGTTTACTGCATTCTGCTGCACAAAGTTGACAAGCGTTCGCACAAAGTTGCATGGCTGATTCTGCTAGTTCAGAGTTTCTGAGTTCTAAAGACGTACAAAGTTGGCAGGTTTCTACACATGTCATGCAATGCTTAATACATTCACGCATCATACTTACATGTTCTTCTTGCAAACATGCTGCTGCACATGTTTTGCAGGCAATCATACATTCAATGCAGGCTTGAATTGAGGTAGAGGTATTACAAAATAAAGAAGAGTTGGTTTCTTGTTGAGTTTCCATAAAAGTTCTCCTGTCGAAGACTATTATTAAAAAACAGAATATTGTTATCTCTTTTTATTTTATAAAATCATTTGTTTGCTAGGTGAGTTTGAAATGAAAGGTCTACAAACGCTCAATAGGGTTTAACCTCGTATAAGAATGTTACATCTAGCTAATTCAGTTATAAATTTCAAAACTACTTGCCTAGTATTAGATTTAAAATTTGATTCGATATAATACTTTTGGCTAATTTCTTATTGTGTGAAAATTGTGCAAATTATCAGTGTGAACTTTAAGGGCACACGAAATGGAAAACGTTAATCAATTTGCTCACGGAGCTGAGCATGAAGTCCACATACATTGCAAACGATCATTAAGCACTTTAATACTGAGTATGCTCGTATTAATTACAACAGGTCGTTAAAAGAAAAAGCACCTAAGGGTGCTTTTTCTATATGAGTTTAAAGTAAATACCTTCACTTAAGAGTCTATAAAGCCACGCCGTTTTTTGTAGGCTTTACGGTCATAAGAAGGGATATTTGATTGCTGGAGATCAATCGCGAGTTGTTTCTTGCGTTGAAACTGAACTTCATTTAAAAGAGCAGCATAAATTTTGGGACGATCAGTTTTAAACTTTTCTACATCCAACGGAATCGTATCTTCATTCTTAACAATGTACAGCACAGAGCCATTGCCATTCGTTTCGTAAACCGTCCAACCAACTCGTACAATGTAGAGTCCGGTTTTCTGATTCTTACCTAAATAAGATTTAAAACCATCTGGATGAGGGCGAACATAAGCATTCATCATGCATCCTCCATCATCTGATTTATTTGATGAAAGCGACAATCAAAGAATTGATGGGGAACGGGACATCATATTCAGTAAAATCACGATTTCTAGTTGTTTATATATTGATCATTTTTCAAATTTCAAGTCAGTAAAAAAGCGTTTATTAAATAAGCTGAATAAGAACTAAATATTAAAAATAACGGCTTATTTTTCTGTAAAAAAAAGCTTGATTTAATTGTTTAGTGAGCAGAAAAAATAGTGCTTATTCTATGTTTCTGTGATCGATTTTGCATATTTAAAATTATTGAAATAGTAAGTGAATTTGTAGTCAGGTGGGGTTAACTGTTTGTTTTAAAATTAAAAAAATAAAATTCAATATTTCTTGTTACAACCATTATGTCGACAATAGATATTCCTTTTTGACATATTTCGCCTAGCATAACTAAAGAGTTCGTTGCCTATGGTGTCATTTATGTTTATTGGACTTGTGGTCACCATTTTGTTGACTCCAGGCCCAACAAATACATTGTTAGCCTCGGCTGGAATACAAGCAGGGGTGAAGCAGTCTCTTAAACTTATTCCTGCTGAAGTGATGGGTTATCTCATTGCAATTACTTCATGGGGTGTTTTGCTTGAGTCAGTTTCACATTTTATCCCTTGGCTTCCTGCCTTATTAAAGTTAATAAGTGCAACTTTTATTCTCTACCTTGCATTTAAACTTTGGATAACATCAACAAACGACATCAAATTAGACAACCCACTGATTACGCCTAAGGCTTTATTTGTTGCAACACTTTTAAATCCTAAAGCTTTACTCTTTGCTTCTGCTATTTTTCCACATGCAGCATGGGAAGTGCTTCACGTTTATTTTGTGCATATTGCTATTTTTTTATCATTAATTACACCCATTGCATTTTTATGGATTGCTTTTGGAACCGTATTAATTTCAAACAAAGTAACTTGGTTAAACCAACGTAATTTACAACGTACGGCTGCATTTATTTTAACTTTTTTTGCGATGCCAATCGGCTATTCTGCGATTAGCTCATTTTAAACTTAACCCTTTATTTATATTAAAAAATTTATTTTTCAGGAGATTTTCATGACAAGATTAAAAGTAATTATCAAGGACCAGTTTGATAAAGAATCAATTGCTTTGGCAAAAGTTAGACCCATGAATGACCATGCGCTTGAGCTTCATAAAAGCGTTGAACATATTGAAATTAATGACGATATTATTTTGCCCAATATGGATTTGCTCTATGAAAACCCTAAAGACGGCAAAATTTATCAGTTAATTGGTCCATTCAGTGAGGAATAACTCTTAAATTAAATTTAACAATAACCATGAGTAAAGTTTGTGTTTTGTATGGTCTTAATAGAAGTCATTTAGTTAAGAGATGGGGAAAATTAAGCCAAACTAACGTATAGACACAATTAAAATATTGAACATCTAAAATGGTTATGGGACTATGCCTGTGTAAAAATGTGACCTAATCCACATTTTTGCATTTCAGGATTAAGTGGATTTCACTAAGCCCATTCCTTCAATGAGAAGTAGGAGTGGGCTTTTTTTATTCTTTAAATGTCTCATCTAGAGCTTGTTGAACGGCTTCAATACGTGACTTGCATGCTTTATAAGCCGTAATAGATTCTTCAACAATTTTCATTAAATTATCGATATCCGGGCTTTCTTGAGACTCTAATAATTCGGCATTTTTCTTCAAAATGTCATGACCATCTTTAAATGTTAATTCTTCATTTTTCATTTGGAATTACCTGCGTAATGTTGGCTTCAACCACACCATCTTGCATCTCAATAGCAAGGGCGGGGCTTGAAATTTGGTGTATAGAGCGAATCGCTTTTCCTTCTGATCTAACAATTGCATAGCCCTTGGCCTGAACCTGTTTCGGGTTTTGCAAAAGAATTTCTTTCATCAAAGATTCGATTTGGGCTAATGAGAATTTAACTTGTTGCTGTGAGCTAAACTGAATACGTTCTTTCATCTGGTCAAGCAAACGATGTGCCGAGCTAAGTTGACTCTGTGCGGATGACTTAATGTGATGAAGCAGTTGATCATTTTTGCTTTGATAGGTCGTGATTTGATGTTGAGAAAGTAGCTTAATCGTTTGTAGGCTATCTACAGCTTCTTGTACGCGTTCAACAATGTGGTTGCGAATACCAGCAATCACTTTACTTGGTGTGTCAAACGAACGGTGTGCAATCTCATCTAAGATAGTACGGTCTTTTTCATGACCAATTCCCACCCAAATCGGTACACTGCGTTTGCAGAGCAGGGCGGCAAGCTCATAATCATTTAAATAAGCCAAGTCATTGACAGCACCTCCACCACGAATAATCACAATCAAATCTGGTGGAAATGTAAATGTGCTGGCCCATTGTCTTAAACCTGAACCTAAAGATTCAATCAAACTGGTTGCAGCCGTGTTTCCTTGAAAAGTAGCGGTGTGATACACAAAATGGCAAACCCCATTTCGCTCAAGTGCATCTGCATCTTTTTTAAAGTCACCAAGGCCGGCAGCATTTTGAGGGGCAATGACTAAAACATTTTGAATATCAAAAGGAGTGGGGAGAAGTTTATTTTTATGAATTAAACCTTCTTGAGTAAGGCGTTCAATAATTTGCTGATAACGTTTAGCAATTTCACCCAATGTAAAACTTGAGTCAATTTCTTCAATGTTGACTGAAAATCCATATTGAGGATCAAAACGTGCTCTAATTTTGATGAGCACATTTAAGTCGCTAGAAATCTCAATCCCAGTTTCACGTTCAAACTTTAAAACAATTTTACTCGCTGAAAATTTCCAGATCGTGGCTTTACAGCTGGCAATGACTTTATCCGTCTCTGCATCTTTTTCTGCGAGTTCTAAATAGTAATGACCGCCCTTAATATTTAAATTTCGAATTTCTGCTTTTACCCAAACTGGCTCATCAAAAGCCACACGTATGACTTCCTGAACTGTGCCGAGATATTCACTAAGGGAAAACTGAGGTTCAGACATACGAACTAAAAATTAAAGGGCCAAACTAGATAGTATAAAAGCCATCCAACCAAGGCAATTGTTGTCTATGAATATCGGGTTCTATTTAAAATAAATACAACAAATTAAAGAATTAAAAATTGAAATTGATAAGTGAATTTAGACTGAACGGTTAAAATGAAAAAATAATAAAAAGAGAATTGTTAATAATTACAACCGATTAAAAAATAAAGTTTGCTTTATAAAATATATGAGCGTATAAAGCTTACTTCCAATTGCGGGGTGGAGCAGTCTGGTAGCTCGTCGGGCTCATAACCCGAAGGTCGTTGGTTCAAATCCGACTCCCGCATCCAAAAATATTATGCTCTGTGATGTACCACTTTTCATAATACGAAAATTATGAAAAGCAATTAGCTTATAAATAACCCTATATAAAGCTAAATATTAAATTCTAGACGAACTGTCCATACCCTAAATCTAGCGTTCTAATTACATACCGTAAAATCACATGAGCTCAGTGATGAGTGAATGATTGTGAATATAGTAAATGAGTGGCACATTGCCACAGCCGTAAATGGCAACGAAATTAATGTGAGGATTGTTCCTCATGTGCGTAAACAAAACTCTCTCGATGGATATCGTTGGGTCGAAGTTGGTAAAAAAATTCAACTTCAATCTGGTGAAGAAATTGAGTTAAACCAAGATGGTAAAAGCTTCTATGCCGGGTTTAATCAACTTTATCGTTTAAATACATATTGTTGATAAAACCATGGTAATAAAGCGAGAAAACCTATCTCTTTTAAAGGAGATAGGTTTTTTTATGTCTACAAGTTATATAAATAATTAAAGTTATAAAAGGCTGAAATGATTAAAAAAGCTCGTATTATTATTTTAATTATATTTAATAACTAAATTAGCCTGCCCGCCAAAACTGGCGACCCATAACCTTAAAGTTTTTACCGTTCTCTTCTGTTACACGTCGGTCTCTAAATTTTTCATTTAAGCTATGCAAAATTAAAGAGCCATCTGCCTCTTTAAAAATCTGTTTAATCATTCCTTCGCCAGCAAAGTAAACCGCATAAATCTCGCCATCAATGACTTCTGTTTGAGAGATATCAATACCCACCAAATCTCCGTCTTTAATGTAGTCGGTCATGCTATCGCCTTTAGCTTTAATAATACGCATGCATTCTTGAGCAACGCGTTTTTCTTTAAAGAATGAAGCAGGGAATGGAATTTTTCCATTAATAGCATCAAAGTGAAATTCAATAGATTCACCTGTCCCGCAAGAAAAGTTAGCTTCTACAACTTCAATCCAGACATATTGATCGGTAGATTCTGCACTTACTACAGTCGGGCTAAATACATCACTTTCTCTAAAAGAATCTTCAGTATTGCCAGTCGTTAACCAATAACCATCCACTCCTAAAAATTGAGCAATTAAAGGAAGAAATGCAGATTTTAAATTTTTCCCTGACTCTAAAGCCTGATAGGCAGGTTGCGACATCTTTACAGCTTCTGCCACTTCAGCCTGAGTTTTTTTGGCTTTAATTCTAGAGTCTTTTAAACGGTCTTTAAGAGCCATAATGGTTACACCAGTAAACTTATAACAAATATATAACTTAAGTTATATAGAGTAAAACAACTATAGTTATTGACTAATAATAACTATAGTTATAATATCAATTATATCTCAAGATGAATAGAGAAAATTTAAGTGGTGCTTAAGTCACTATTTATCGCTTTATCAAAGCTTTGAGATGGAAGCTAAATTTATTTTGTTTCTACAGGTGGCAGAATAAAAGGGAGATAGCTCAATTATTATTTGCAAATAGGCTATCAAAACAAAAATTGGAATAAAAAAAAGCCCGATTCCGTGGATCAGGCTTAATGTTCGTCGATAAAGGGTATCAAGAACATGAAGAATTTAACAAAGATTGTGAGACCTAACAAAAGTTTCCGATATACGGCAAAGCCTTATATGAACTTTTTGGTCAAAAAATTAAGGCGTGTAAAAAGCTTAAATCCACAAAATTTAATACTTTTTTACATTTTTAGAAAAGGAAATATTTGTTTATAAATTAATGTCTTAAAAGTAATTTGTTTGGTTCTTTAAGCTTGTTGTACTCGTTGAAACGTTTCGAACACATATTTGAAGCCATAGCTTAGCTATATTGCTCAAAGAATGTATCAAAACCTCAAGAATAACAAACGATAAAGACGCCTTATTAACGAGTAAGTTGAGTTGGAGATAGTGAATGACTACAGTAATGCAGAACAGAGCTAAACAACTTAAAAATGCAAAACGTGGAGGGTATATCCCAACAATTGCCATAGACGTAAACAAATATAAGGTACAAAAAATAAAAAGGGCACTTGAGGAGGCCAAGCAGATTGTAAATGAGCTTGAAGATGAAGCATTCGAATTCGATGATCAAGTCTCTATGCAAAAAGCGATTGGTGCAATCACAGTCATTGAGTTGATTGAACAAGCCTTAAACGGTGCACACTAACAGGCTTTAGCATACAAACATTTTTTCTCGGGCCCCTGAAATAAATGGGGTCAAGGATAAGTTCGTCTTGCAATTTAGCGCAGCTTTAAAGCGTTAGTGTTTTTTATTGACTGTAATAAAGAAAACGAAGGGTATTAATAAACATTGAAAACCGCAAGCTGGTCAACGTGATGAGTTTTTAAGTTTTACCCTTTAGCGCAGGACAAAGTCATGGAAACATTTTCTAGCAGTGGGTTAGCCACATTTTTAAATTTTTATAGTATTGCAATTATGGTGGCTCTGGCAGTCAGCTTAGTTGTCGCAGTCGTATTAATGATGCGTTTTCCTCGTTCTCCACAAGAATGGATTGTTGCCCTCATCTGTACAGTAGTTTCAAGCCTTACAGGTGGTTCATTCATTATTATGAAATGGAACCTGCATGAATGGGTATCCGATATTTGGGGAATGATCACCCTATCTGGATTCTTCTTTATCTGTGGTTTACCGGGCTGGGCTATTGTGAGATGGATATTTAACTTCATCAATAAACAAGAAGGTAAAACGATTGTAGAGGTTATCAAAGACCTAAAAAAAGCAAAAGATGATCTTCAAAATAGCTAAAGACAGCTTTAAATATAAAGGTAGAATAAAATGAATATTGACCAATACTTAGAAACAGTTATCAGCCGAGAAGGCGGATATGTTAACCATCCATCAGATCATGGCCATGCGACTAAATTTGGCATTACAGAGGCAGTCGCTCGATCGAACGGATATCAAGGCAATATGCAAGACTTGCCATTAAGCGTCGCCAAATCTATTTATAAGCAAAAATATTGGCTTGAACCCCAGTTTGACCAAATTAATGCGATTAGCCCAGCTATTGCAGAAGAGTTACTGGATACAGCTATAAATTGTGGCGTCAATTTTACAAAGCCTTTATTACAACGTGCTTTAAATCTGCTGAATAAGCAGGGGAAGGAAGGTTGGCCAAATCTTGTGGTAGATGGTCAGTACGGACCTCTTACTTTGCAAGCACTAGCTACGTACTTAAAAAGACGTAATAAAGAGGGAGAAAAAGTATTCGTGCGTATTTTAAATATTATGCAAGGGCAGCATTATATTCAAATTACCGAGAACAACCCTAACTATGAAGATTTCTTTTACGGTTGGATATTAAACAGAGTAACACTCTAAAAATGTATTAGAAGAAAGCATGTTTAAAGATCTAATGAGATAAAAAGCCTAACCATGAGTTAAGGCTTTTTAACAAATAATAGATCGAGCAATGCTTTATTGTGCGATAAGTAAAATGGCAAGTAGAAAGAAAATAGCGCCACTAATTTTATTGAGCATCGAGAAATTATTTCCAGCTAACATTTTCTCTTTAAAAATTGAAGAGAAGTTTGCGTAAATTAAATGAATTAAAAAACCAATAAAACAGAAGGTTAAAGAAAGAATTAAAAATTGATTTAAAATCTCTTTCTTGATATCAATAAATTGAGGGAAGAGTGCGATAAAAAATACGATTGTTTTAGGATTAAGCAAAGATGCGAATAGACCCTGATAAAACAATTTAGATTTACTTACAGCTTTATCGGTGTGTTGATCGGTCATTAACTCTTGGGTTGCAAGTTTTTTAGTGAAGTTTTTATATCCGAGATACATTAAATAAAATGCACCAATAAACTTTAAAACCGTAAAAATAGTAGGGTTACTGGTAATAATAAGTCCTACACCGCTGGCAGAAATTACAGCAATCACAAACATACCAATAATTAAACCACTTATTCCAAACAAAGCAGTTTTAACACCATAGTTAATTGAATTTGTGACAGTAAATAAAACTCCCGGTCCTGGGCTTAATAGGGTAAGAAATGCTATAGTTATAAATACTAAAAGACCGCTCACGCTGATATATCCTATTTATCAATTGAGGCAAGATTGTGCGGTTACTTTAAATGAGAAAATAATCGGTGTATACAGAAGGTTATGTATATTTAAGCCTTAAATAGATTAAATATTTAAAATATAGATTTTTATAAATAGGTCAGGAAAGTAAAACTATAAAAGTGAAAGCAACATAAACACACAACCTTAAAAATTGAGCGTGTTAGTATGCTAAGTCTATACCTCAAGAAATCTATAATATGACGAAAAATGAACGGCAGTTTAAATCTGGCGAGTTTCAATTTTCCTTTTTATCTTTTAAATATTGGGGTATATGGTTCTTAGCTTTTATTTTGATGTTATTCGCGATGTTACCTTGGGCTATTCAATGGCGCCTCGCTAATTTTTTATCAAAAATAGCATGGATATCTTTAGGTTCGAGAAGAAAAACAACGCTACGTAATTTACAGGCATGTTTTCCTGAAAAAACACCTCTACAGATTGAAACAAAGGCTAAGCAAGTTTTCGTCGACACCTTAACTGGTGTGTTTGAAGCCCTAAACGCATGGTACTGCCCAAACTGGTTTAAAAGCCGTGTCCACATAGATGGATTAGAGAACTTAACCAATAATCAGGAAAATGGCGTACTTTTATTAGGTCCCCATAGTACGCTTTTAGATGCAGGTGGGGCAGCGTGTACTTTATTTTTTAATATGGATGTGGTTTACCGACCACAAAATAATCCATTTTTAGATTTTTTGATTCATCGTAGTCGGGCTCGAGTGTATAAAAATCAGATTGCTCGAGACAACATGCGTGGACTCATACAAAACCTTAAGCATGGCCATGCGATATGGTATAGCCCAGATCAGGATTTTGGCTTAAAACAAGGCGTAATGGCATCATTTTTCGGTATTCAGGCCGCTACAGTTACAGCCCATCGCAGACTAATGGATATCTCAAAAGCAGCGGCAGTTCCTTTATATTTTTATCGAAGCGGTAACATTCGTAATCCGCAATATCATGTTTTAGTAGAGCCAAAATTGGACAACTTCCCAAGTGGCTGTGAAGTCAGTGATGCTGAAAGGGTAAACAAAATTATTGAGAACCAAATTCGTATTGCCCCAACACAATACATGTGGTTTCACCGACGCTTTAAGACACGTCCTGCTGGTGAACAGAAATTCTATTAATGTGTAAATAATTAAATGTATTTCTTTCAATTAAAATATATAGTTTTTAATTGAAAGATCTTTAATTAAATCAATATGAAAGATGTAGAACCAGCAGTATAGAATTTTTCTTGCTTTAATTATTTTGAATATCGATTGCAAATGATTTTGAAGCGTGTATAGTCGAGCATAACTAACAAAATATTCTTGTCATCATAAATTTCTTTTTCGCAGTTTTATTTATAAGTCTTCGGTTCATTCAGATATTTAAGTTTTCACGTCTATTTTTTAGTTAAATTGGTTTCCCCAATAATAAGTTATAATATTTTAAGATTTAGGATAAATATATGTCTACTACTACTGGTACAGTAAAATGGTTCAATGAAACTAAAGGTTTTGGTTTTATTGCAGCTGATGAAGGTAAAGATATTTTTGCTCATTTTACCGATATTCAAACACAAGGTTTTAAAGTTCTCTTGGAAGGTCAACGTGTTGAGTTTACTGTAGTACAGGGTAAAAAAGGCCCACAAGCTTCAAATATTGTGATTCTTCAGAATTCATAACTTCATAGAGCGACTAGAGTTGTTTTAAACATATTATTTAAATAGAATATGTTTAAAGCTAAAGTGCTTTGATAGAGTTTAAGAAAACCCACTATATGTTGTGGGTTTTTTATAAGTTTTAATTAAACTTATCTTTAAAATAAAAAGCAGAATAAAAATACGCTCTTAAAAGCACTTCTAAATTTTTTGTTAAAATATAAGTAATTAGGTGTATGGTGCTAAAATGGATATTTGTATTGGCGGCATTTTTGACGGTCAAAAAATAGAAAATCACAATGATTTTTTTAAGATAGAAGAGCATTACTCTGATAACAGTTCGAAGTATGTAAAACAACATTTTCACTTATTTGGAAAAATTTTTACTTTCTGGGTCTGTGATGAGATTGATCTGCAACAGGCAATCAGAAAAGCTGAGAGAATTTTAGCGAATAAGAAAGAAACTCTTTAGTTGTTTGAACTAGAACACTTCCGTGCCTTAATTTGGTTTAAAGATTTTCTTATTAAGTAATAGATATTCTTTATATAAGCTTAATAGAATTATTTACAATACTATTGTATATGTTACACAGCTTAACATTTTTTTTGTGGTATTTACTAACAATAGTAATACATTAGGCTTAAGCTAAAGTTGTTTTATTTATTGCGCAAATAAAACAAAACCCATTTTAATAATTTATATTATTAAAGTGGGTTCTTTATTCAGACGGTCATCATTAATTCAATATTCATAATTAAATTATAGATAATATTTCTTTTTATAAGCCTCTCTTAAGAAAGGAAAACATTTTAAATGTTAAGTGCAGTACAACCTAGTATTTGTTTCATTGGAAGTAGTAATTTAGCTTTGGCGTTAATAGGAGGATTAGTTTTAAAAGGATTTCAAAAAGAAAAAATACATTTGATTGAAGAGAAAAAAATTAATGATACAAATATTTTAAATCAAAAAGAAAATGGTTTAAAAAAAGCTGAAATTGTGGTGTTGTTATTAGATCCTAAACAGTTAAAAGAGACACTTATTCCCCTCAAAAAAGCGTTAGCAAATAAAATAATTGTTTCTATGATGGCAGGGATTGATATTGCTAACTTGAATCGTTTTACTGGTTCGAAAAAAATTGTTCGTGTAATTTCAAATCCTCCTGTACTTACGCATACAGGTACGCATGTGCTTATTGCGTCAGAGCAAATGGACCAGCTTGATAAAGACTTAATCGAAATGCTCTATTCTGCAACGGGGCAGACTTTTTGGGCGCCGTCTGAAACTCAGACAGACGCAATTATTGCTTTATCTGGTTCGGGACCGGCTTATTTTTTCTATATTTTAGATAGCATGATAAAGACAGGGGTTTCTTTAGGACTTGATAAACAATTTGCTCTAGATTTAGCACTCCAAGCGGCTAGTGGGGCAGTTGAAATGGTCCGTAAAAGTAATGTCCCGCCAGCGGATCTGTGTGGCAAGGTGACCTTGGCTAACGGGATTACCGAATCAGCACTCAGAATGTTTGAACTAGGAAATGTATCTGATGATATACGTTTAGCCATGAAGGCCGCATATCATCGTAGTAAAGAAATCACTTCAGAAATTATTACTGAGGTGAGTTAAGTATTCTTTAGCAAACTAGGCCTTTAAAAAGTATTCCCAAATAACGAAGCCTAAGCCAAACCCAATAAACGAGTAGAGAGTAATAATAAAGAATACAAAACTGGCCTTATTTTTTTTCTTCAAAATGTTCATGGCGATGCCTCCAATTCAGATTAATTACATTTTGAAGAAGTGAAGGCTGTAATCATAGATACAGAATTTTTTAAAAAAAATATAACAGAGCTATCATCTGTTATATTTTCTAGGCTTTTCCTTAATAAAGATTTTAAAATCAATAAATTAAAGATTTAACTGTCAGCGTTTAACCTTTTTATTCAATTAGCATTAAATCGGCTGTATTAGCAGATTTGAGAGGGCGTAGAGCAAAGGTCGAACGGGTGTGGCGTATTCCTTTAATTGAATAAAGTTTTTTTCTTAAAAATCGTTCGTAATGGTCAGCATCTTTGACTGCTACTTTAACAAGATAATCATAGTCCCCTGTGACGAGATGCGCTTCCACTACTTCAGGTATATCTGCTAATGCTTCACTGAAATTTTCTAGCATTTCGTCATCATGACGCTCTAAAGTAATTTCAATAAAAAAGACTTCATGAATGCCAATCGCTTTTTGGTTTACGTTTACCGTATATCCTTCAATAATTTTTAAAGTTTCCAGACGTTTCAGTCGAGTCCAGCATGGAGAAGATGAAAGACCTACTTCTTCGGCCAGTTGAGCAACGGTTAAACGGCCATTTCCACGTAATGCAGATAAAATTTTTCGATCTATACGATCTAGTGTGTATTCTGTTCTGTTCAAAATATAAACCAAAGAAGAATCTTCTGATAAAAATTAATATACTTCATTTTTATGCTGTGAATGTTTAAAAATTTTAAAAAATACAGGAAACATTTTGAGTCAAAGGTACATACACTATTTCTATGCATCGAACCTTTCTGGATAGAGGTTGGGATGGAGCAAAGAGCACTGTTTCAGTAAGGGTGACTAAACAGTGCTCTTTGCGGATTTCTTATTAATCTTTAAATCTATTTTTATTAACTGGCATGACATATCAAAAAACAAATCAAATAATAACTTTTATTTATCAATTGAAGAAAAACTAATCATTATTTTTTATCTAACTTTTCCTTTAATGTAATTCCATTACAAAGGAGGAGCAAGGTTATGATCACCCAGCATGATATAAATCAAAAACAATATCAAAATAAATCTCTCGACTATTTAAATAGCCAAGCTCATTCTGAAGGCATTGAATTCAATAAATTTATTAATGAAATTCAGAAAATTGAAAAGGCCGTAGTCCTTGATTTAGGCTGTGGTGGTGGGCATGTTTCCTACAATGTTGCTCCACATGCCGACCTTGTATTTGCTTACGATTTATCTCATGAAATGTTAGACACCGTGTCTAAGACGGCGAGCCAACGCAAATTAAAAAATATCTTTGTGCAGCAGGGCATTGCTGAAGATATGCCTTTTAGTGATCAGCAGTTTGATGTGGTTATTAGCCGATATTCTGCGCATCATTGGCAACATGTTCCGACTGCCATGAAAGAAGTAAACCGCGTGCTTAAGCCAGATGGCATTGTTATTTTTGTAGACATTATCAGTTCTAGTTCACCCATATTAGATACGTTTTTGCAGACGATCGAAACGATTCGAGACCCAAGCCATGTACGAAACTATAGTGTGAAAGAGTGGGTCTATTTTATTGAAGATGCAGGCTTTGATTTGGTGGGTTTAGATAAACAAACGCTTGCGTTAGACTTTGATAGTTGGGTAAAGCGCATGAAAACGCCTGAAGATCAAATCAAAACTTTACGTTATTTGCAGGAAGGTTCATCTGACTTTGTTAAGAAGTATTTTAAAATCCAAAATGACGGTAGCTTTGAAAGCCATGTGGGCTATTTTGTCTTCAAGAAATTAGGATTTTAAAGCGCTGAAATGAGTAAGGGTTTTAGTAGATTAGAAATGGATTAAATATCACTAAAACTCTTTTCTTGAATAACTCGAATAATATTAAAGATGGTTATAAAACAAATTTAATATCATTCACTTGATAAAAATTAATCACCCAATTTTATTAAGGTGATTAAGTATTCAAAAGAGAGGATGGTTATCCAATTTTCTTTATTATTAATAGACACTTATAAATAATTATTATTTAATACGCCCGCAATATTATCACTAATACTTTTAATAACTTTGTCGGGGAAATAATGCGTAATATTTTAGTAACGATTTTCACTTTATTCTTAGCCACATCAATTTATGCTGCTCAAGAGTCTAGAAATCTTCTAGAGCAAACTCAGTGTGAGAAAGCAGTGGAACTGCATGGTTTTTTAAGCCGTGCTCAGCTTGATTGTAATTATCACTATTATTCAGAAGAGTTAAAGGATGCTGCCGCAAAATGTACTAAACATGACCTTGGTGAAAAATACGGTAGAGAGGTTATGAAATTTGGTATGAAGGAATTTGAAGAGCGCAAGAAAGCGGATACACAGGGTCACTTTTGCCATAAGGTTTTAAAAGAGTTCCCAAAATATATAAAACAATAAAAAATAAGTTTTTAAAACCCGATTCTAGAAAGCCGATAAAATGGATTTAATTATTCATTTTATCGGTGTATCAATTGATCTAGTCTGCAAATTAAAATTCCTCTTAAATAAATAGAACTAATAAATTAATAGAGATATATTTTTAAAAGTATATTCTTATTTTTAACACTAAAAAGAGCTTAGAAGGCGAAAATTATGACTATAAAGGAAGTTGCAAGTCCAATTGACTTAAGAGAAGCTGCTGATGCTCTAGAGTGGGCTGAAGAAGTAAATATGAAGCGTCCTTGGAGATACGAGTTTTTTAGCATGTATGTGGCTGAGATTAAGTCACTCAATATAAAAAAACCTAAAATTCTTGAGATAGGTGCTGGTCCAGGCTATTTAGCAAAAATTTTATTAGAAAATATAGAGTTTGCAGAATATACAGCTTTAGATTTTTCAGAAGCTATGCATGAGTTGTCTAGAAAAAATTTAGGATTACTCTCGAATAAGGCTAACTACTTAACCGCAAATTTTAAAGACAATGGTTGGTATGATGTATGCCAACAAGAAACTTACGATGTCGTTATCATTCATCAAGCTTTACATGAGTTAAGACATAAAGATTTTGCTAAAGGTTTTCACATACAAGTTAGAAATCATCTATTAAATGAAAACTCTTTATATATTGTCACCGATCATATCGTCAAAGATGAGGAAGGGATGAAAAATAAAGACTTATATATGACAATTGATGAGCATATACATACATTTTCTTTAGCTGGTTTTAAGAATATTCAATTATTAAAAGAAAAGAATGTATTATGTTCTTTTAAAGTTTCTTAAGCTGCTTTCAACAATTATTTAATTTTATAAACAAAAGCTTTAGTAATGGATTAGTAAATATTTTACTTATATTTTTAAAGCTTTATTTGTAGCCAATATCACATTGACACCTAAAACCCCTCCGATTATCCTTTGCCTGCTGGCCACATTGCCAGTCGGCTTTGACAGGCCGCATACCCAAAGCACACGAAAAAGTCTCTCTTTTTTGTGGGCATCCCTGCGTGCCCCCTCTGCGGCGGAATGATCTGACCCCATAAAGTTGGACAGTTAGTTAAGCAGTTTTTAAAAACTGGTTTCTATATTGTACAGGGGATAAACCTTGTAGCTTCACCTTGATTCTCTCATGATTATAATAATGAATGTACTCTCGTATAGTTTTCTCTAACTCATCAGTTGATTGAAATTTTTCACCATGAAAGCACTCCGATTTTAATATTCCAAAGAAGCTTTCTATTACAGCATTATCTAAGCAATTTCCTTTACGAGACATACTTTGAATTAAACCATGTTGCTTTAATTGCTGTTGATAATGAGCCATTTGATATT